>CAZUVA010000044.1:0-7914 GCA_964622755.1 uncultured Zetaproteobacteria bacterium | reverse complement strand
TGTTTAATGTGATTTCCGTAGCAACTACTACCGGCTTTGCCGTCAGTGATTACAGCCTCTGGGCACCCGGTGCCACCATGTTGCTGGTGATGACCATGTTTGTCGGTGCTTGTGCAGGTTCGACAGGCGGTGGCATGAAAGTAGTGCGTATTATGTTGCTGTTCCGCCAGGGCATCCGGGAAATTCGCCGACTCGTGCATCCGCATGGTATTATTTATGTTAAAATGGGGCATCAGCGCATATCATCAAATGTTACCGAAGCATTATGGGGTTTTGCCGTATTGTTCATTGTCTGTTATGTTATTGTTGCCATGCTGCTGGCTTTCACAGGCGTTGACATGGTCACATCATTCACTGCTGCTGCTGCCTGCATCACCAACACCGGCCCCGGCTTCGGTCAGGTAGGCCCGGCGAATAATTACGAATCATTGCCCGATATGGCCAAGTCGGTATTGATTTTCGGCATGATCCTCGGACGCCTGGAAATTTATACATTCTTCGTATTGTTGGTGCCGGAATTTTGGCGCAATTGAGCTTTCTGCGAGTACCCGGCATAATTTGCTTTATCCTATCACTTAGAGGTTTTCATGATTGAAATCAAAATCAAAACAGGACATGCCCACAAACAACACGATGATGCAGTTGTCCTGCCGCTTCTGAATAACCACAAACTGACCGAATCTGGTATTACCTTACAACAAGTGACCGGCAAAGCGTTACCTTCCTTTTTAAGAAAGCATGACTGCACAGGTGCATTCGGAGAGAGCCGAACCCTGTATGATGTAGATGGCGCATTCACACAACGCGTGCTACTGCTGGGTGCCGGAGAAGAGAAGAAACTCAACCTGCACAAGCTACGCGTGCTGGCATCCAAAGCGGCCCGAAAGCTGAATAAGGGCGGTGCGCGTGATGTATCACTGTTCCTATCAGAATTGCATGTGCGTGGGGCAAATCTGGTCGACAAGATACAAGCCATGGCCGAAGGCGTGCTGTTAGGGCTATACCAGTTCGATAAATACCAGCACAAGGAAGATAACAAACGCAAACTGCGCTCGGTAACTATCATGATTACATCCCGGCGCGATCTGGATGATGCCGAGGCAGCTGTGGCCCGCGCCCACGCCATTGCAGGCGGCGTCAATTTCGCCCGTGATCTGGCCAATGAACCCGGCAATGTCTGTACGCCTGAATTTCTCGGTCAGCAGGCCGCAGCATTATCGCATCCCCAGCTGGATGTCACCGTAATGGATAAACAGACGATTGAAAAAGCCGGATTGAATGCATTGCTGGCTGTCAATCAGGGCTCAAGCAAGGAGCCGCGTTTCATTGTACTTGAGTACGCTGGTGGCAAAGCAGGTGATGCGGCGGTAGCGCTGGTCGGTAAGGGATTGACCTTTGACGCTGGCGGCATCTCACTCAAACCGGGGCCACTGATGGAAGAAATGAAGTTCGATATGTGTGGTTCCGCTGCCGTATTGGGTATTTTCAAGGCAGCGACCGAGATGAATATGCCCGTCAATCTGCTTGGCGTGATTCCATCAACAGAAAATCTGCTGGGTGCATCAGCCTACAAGCCGGGTGATATTATTACCGGTTACAAAAAAGATATTTCTATCGAAATCCAGAATACCGATGCCGAAGGCCGTATTATTTTATCCGATGCATTGGCGTATGCGGCTGAGCGAAACCCGGCTGAAATGATTGATTTCGCCACCCTTACAGGGGCCTGTGTCATTGCGCTGGGAGCGCATGCATCCGGCTTGATGGGGACAAATGAAAAACTGAAAAAAGCATTGAAGGTTTCGGGTAATTATACCTATGATCGGGTATGGGAACTACCCATGTATGAGGAATATCAGGAGCAGATCAAATCTGATATTGCCGATATCAGGAATATCGGTGGTCGAGAGGCGGGCACCATCACAGCAGCCTGTTTTCTATCCCGTTTTGTTGGTGATATCCCCTGGGCACATCTCGATATCGCCGGTACCGCCTGGAATATGAAGGGAACGGATATATCCGCCAAGGGTGCGACCGGTGCCGGTGTACGACTGGTTCTCAATTATCTTATGAATAAAGCAAGCGGGGCAAGATGAAACGGAATACCATAGACCGAACTGCCGAAGGTGCTGTTCATACGACCATCGTCTCCTGTTTAGACGCTGATAGATTGCAGGCCATTTACAGACAAACTTGGCGGTGTAATCATGAAACCCTTTAAGCAGTATATTACAGATTTCATACTTGCGAATACAGGAACGATATGAATCAAAAATCTAATAACATCAGTGATCACTATCAGGCTGTATCGATAAACATGATGAGTGGCGAAACGATTGAAGGTTACCTGCCTGGCTTTTCCCCCATTATGTCAAAACTGCATTTCTTTGAGCAAAACGAGACGGGCAAAGCTTCGCCTCGCAAGTTGGACATCAGGGATATAGTTTATATCGGCCTTCACCAATCCGCTGGAACTACGGAGAACCACCCGGGTAATCTCAAATTTGATGATAAATTGAAAATCATCACGGTAAACCTGGAACACTTTAATGTGCTGGCATCGCCCTCAACATCGAACACACCAGGATTTTATGGCACCATAGTGGATAGTAGCCTGCCTTATAAACGTGTCTTTTTCTATCACCATGGCATTCGCTATCAGGAAAGGCCTGAGCGGATAGGGGATATTCTTGTCGAACAGGAGGTTGTCGCCCCCAAAGAAATACAACGGGCGCTCGAAATTCAGTCGCAAAGCATGCCACCTATTGGGGATATACTCAAAGAAATGGGCAAAGTGAATGATAAGGATCTTGCCATTGCCATAGAAACCCAGCACCGCCAACGCATGAAGATGGGAGATCTGCTCATCAATCAGGATTTGGTCTCCAGAGAAGATATCCACGAAGCGCTGGAAGACCAATCGTTGTCCGTTGATAAACCACTCGGCCATATCCTGAAAAGCAAAGGGAAAATTGAAGATAAGCATATCACCACGGCATTGGAAATCCAGAGCCGCCACAAAATGCGCCTGGGCGAAATTCTGACTGAAGCAGGGTTGATTTCCGAAGAAGATATTCAGCATGCATTGGCAGAGCAAAAGAAAAATGGCCAAAGGTTGGGAGAAATTTTACTCAGTGAGCATACGATTACTGAAGAGGATTTACTCTCGGCACTGTCTAGAAAATTCCGGCTGCCCACGGTTGACTTGAGTCAATACGGGATTAACCCGATGGCTGCTAGCGAACTTGGCCATGATATTATCGAAAAGTATAGGGTTCTGCCTATTGATATGGACGAACATTCGCTAACCCTTGCCCTTTCCGATCCAATGTCGATGGAAGCCTATGATAGTATATGTTTCAAAACCGGTAAAAAGATACATGAAGTTATCACTGCGCCCTCGCAACTTAACCGCTACATTCAACAAACCCTGAAAGAAGAACCCGTAGATGAAGAGCTATCCTGTGAGTTTTTGCACCATGACGCCGAAGATGAGGATGAGCCGGTCAATGAACAGGAAATTACCCATGCTGCTGAAGATGCACCTATCGTCAGCCTGGTCAACAGGATTATCCGCAATGGCCTGAGGAAACAATCATCCGATATTCATATCCTGCCGCAAGCCAACAAGATCATTCTAGCCTATCGACTCAATGGCCAGCTGCTGGAAGAAAATGCTCTGGATAAAAACCTGCACAAGCAGATTGCGGCACGCATCAAAATATTATGCGGCATGGATATCTCCGAGCAGAGAATGCCTCAGGATGGCAAGATGCTGCTGCGCGACGGTAACCAGAAATATGAATTCCGTGTTTCCTGTATCCCCAACTCATTCGGCGAATCGATGGTATTGCGTATCCTGAATAAAGATATGGCTGTTGAACTTGATGTCCTTGGTTTACGTGCCGATGATGTAAAAAAGCTTGCGACCATTGCACGTAAACCCTACGGCCTGTTACTGGTCACAGGCCCTACCGGATCCGGTAAATCTACCACCCTGTTTGCGGTGCTAAAATCCATCGCCCATTTACCCGCCCACATTCTGACCATTGAGGATCCGGTAGAATCCGAGATACCGGGGGCTAACCAGATTCAGGTCAATCACAAGATTGGTATGACCTTTGCACGAATTCTCCGCAATGTACTCAGACACGATCCTGATATTATTATGATTGGTGAGATACGCGACCCGGAAACTGCCGAGATTGGCGTCGAAGCAGCGCTCACCGGCCATCTGATGTTCTCTACTCTGCATACCAACTCTGCCGTGGATACGATTATTCGACTCAATGACCTGGGTATTCCCAATTACCTGATTGCGCCGGCGCTGCTTGGTGTGATTAGCCAGAATCTTCTGAAAAAGCTCTGCCTGAAATGCCGAGCTGAACTGGAAAGCCATGATCCGGCTTTCACCATGGTAAAAGACCTTGGCTTTGAACCTCCTGAAAGATTGTACAAAGCCGTTGGCTGTGAACATTGCAATCAAACCGGCTATGCGGGGCGCATCATGTCCTACGAATTCCTCGTGGTGAATGCGAAAATAAGGCAAGCCATTCACGATGGCGTAAAAGGCCATCAGATGCAGCAAATAGCTACGAAGAACGGTATGCAGCCAAAAGCTGAATCAGCGCTGAAAATGGCTGCAGAAGGCATTATCGACTATAACGACTTCATCTATTCTGTCATGTAAGCAAAAAATTGAGCCCCGCCCCCAGAGAAGTGCTGATTAAAGCTGGGTTGATGGCTTTGCAATTCAAAACAAGTGAATTCAAGGCAAAGTTTGCAAGTCATAGCACCGCTATGGGTAAAAGCTTTAACGCAGGAATCGCTTGTTTTGGATCCCGGGGCGTGAATCATGCTTTAATCAGCGCTTCCCCCAGGCACTGATTATTTATCCCGCTTGTTGCTCCGCCGTATTGCCTGTGCCCTGCGCCACTTTTCGATTTCAGCATGGTTGCCGGAGAGCAACACCATAGGCACATCCTTGCCTTCAAACAGTTCCGGGCGGGTGTAGTGCGGCCAATCGAGGATGCCTTCCTCTGTGAATGAATCGAGTACAGCCGATTCAGGACTACCCAGCACTTCCGGTAGCAGGCGAATCACTGCGTCCAACACACATAACGCTGCGGGTTCACCACCGGAAAGAACATAATCCCCCAGCGAAATCTGTTCATCGACATAATCACATATTCTTTCGTCAAACCCTTCGTAACGACCACAGAGAAGTGTAATACCGGACTTTTCAGTGAACTCCAGCGCCTTGGCCTGCGTAAAACGAGCACCCGAAGGGGTGAGCATCACCACATGCGTATTCGGCTGTTTTTTCCGGGCAGCACGAATAGCGGCCACTACCGGTTCCGGCTTCATCAACATGCCTGGACCGCCACCGTATGGGGAGTCGTCCACCTTGTGATGTTTATCGGTAGCGAAATCACGAATCTGGATTGAATTAACAGAGATAATTCCCGCTTCGATGGCCCGCTTTGGAATCGAGCAGCAGAGCGGTGAATCAAAAAATTCAGGAAAGAGGGTCAGAATCTGGGCGTAAAACATACATCCATTCCTTCAGGTATATCGATTACCATTATGCGGTCATCGAGATTAACCTCGGTAACGATCTGTTCGGTAAAGGGAATCAACCATTCGCCCTGTAGTCCAGCGCCATCCGCTGTTTTCACAAGCAGGTTATCCTGCGCACCATACTCTTCCAAAGCAGCAACCGTCCCCAGCAATTCATTACTGCCTTGTCGCACTACCTTGCAACCGATCAGTTCTTCCCACAGGTATTCATCTTCATCGGTTTTTACCTCATCAGCTGAAATCCAGACTTTCAATCCTTTGAGAACTTCGGCACTGCTGCAGTCTGTCACCCCTTCAATTTCGGCCAACATGCGTTGGCCATGCTGCCAACAGCGTTTGAGTACATACCTCTTGGCGGCTTCGGAAGTTTCTCCCAACCACCAACAAGAATACCCGGCGACCGCGTCAGCGGGCCGGGTATGTGAATAGACTGTCAGCGTACCTTTGAGGCCATGCGCCCCAAGAATATCACCAACGTGCAAATATCTGTTACGAACCATCGACAAAGCCTGTGTCAGGTTCGGTGAGGATCAGTTATGCTGATGCCTTGCCAATCAGACTGGCAACACGATCAGATACTTTCGCTCCCTGATCAGTCCATGCTTTTACCCGATCTAGGTCCAGCTTAATCACTTCCGGTTCCGTACAGGGATCGTAATAACCCAGCTTCTCGATGAATGCACCATCGCGACGCTTACGCTCATCCATTACAACTACAGAATAAAAAGGACGCTTCTTGCGGCCACCACGGCTCAAACGAATAATTGTTGCCATATTATGTACTACCTCCGAAAAACAGGCGGCGCACTATAGAGATATAAAGCGACGCTCGCAAGGTGCTTTGTCCTGATAACTTATTACGGAATCTCAATATCAATCACGCAAGCGATTAATATTGGTGGCCCATCTATGAACCGCGCGGATATGCGCCGTTTTTCAGAGCATCCTTACATCTTCGGCATGCCCGGTGGCATTCCACCACCACCCATGCCACCACCCATACCTCCACCAAACTTACCCATCATCTGCGTCATCATGCGCCGACCCTTGCCACCTTTCATGCGCTTCATCATTTTTTGCATCTGGGCAAACTGTTTGAGCATACGATTCAATTCGGGCACCGTGGTACCGGAGCCCATTGTCACACGCCGTTTACGACTACCGTTTAACAGCTTGGGATATTTCCGCTCTTTCGGCGTCATCGAATGGACCATCGCCTGCATGCGTTTGATGGGTTTGTCATCCATCTGTTCCAGCGCGCCTTGTGGCAACTTCATGCCCGGCATCATTTTCAGCATCCCGGCCATGCCACCCATATTCTGCATCTGACCCAGCTGCTCGGCATAATCACCGAGATCAAACTGGCCTTTTTTGATCCTGGCAGCAGCCTTCTCCGCCACCTTCTGATCGATACTGGATTGAATCTTCTCCACCAATCCAACCACATCGCCCTGACCCAGAATACGCCCTGCCATACGGGAAGGATCGAACAGCTCAAATGCCTCGATCTTTTCACCTGTACCAACATAACGAATCGGTACGCCCGTACTATGCGCAACCGATAACGCTGCACCCCCACGTACATCGGCATCGGTTTTGGTCAAAATGCAGCCGGACATATTCACGGTAGCATGAAACTGCTCGGCAATCTGCAGTGCCGTCTGACCGGTCATGGCATCCAGTACCAGCAGCCTTTCACTGGCCGACACAGTATCAGCAACATCCTTGATCTCGGCCATCAGTTCATCATCCACTACCTGACGACCTGCAGTATCAAGAATCAATACATGATGACCATCACGCCCGGCCTGCAGCACAGCAGATCTGGCCATGGATGCAGCAGTCGAACCATCACCGGTGATATAAGGTACATCGACCTGCCCCGCCAATACCTGCAACTGCTCCCGGGCTGCCGGACGGGTGGCATCAACCGATGCCAGCGCCACTTTTTTACCTTGAGAAACAAGCAAGCGCGCCAGTTTTCCTGCTGTCGTTGTTTTACCTGCTCCCTGCAAACCGCAGAGTAAAATCACCGATGGAATTTTGGACAGATCAAGATCGCGACGCTGACCACCGAGCAGATCAGTCAGCACATCATTAAGAATTTTGACGATCACCTGGCCCGGCTGCAAACTTTTAGCCACTTCCGCACCCAGAGCCCGCTCTTTGACCTCTGCCATCAAATGGCGCACGACCGGCAAAGCCACATCGGCTTCCAGCATGGCCAGGCGCATTTCACGTAGCGTAGCATCCAGATCAGCTTCGGACACGCGCGCCGCACCGCGCAGCTTATGTGCTATATCTCCAAACTTTTCACTTAAACGACTAAACATA
>CAZUVA010000043.1:0-7936 GCA_964622755.1 uncultured Zetaproteobacteria bacterium | reverse complement strand
AGCTGTTTTTCCCGGAGCTTTTCACCGCATACATTGCTGTATCTGCCTGTTTGGTAAGAACAGCTATATCCACATGGTCGTCGGGAAATATGGAAATCCCTATACTGCCACTAACCTGGCATAGCTCTCCATTGATCATGAACGGCTCTGAAAGGCTCTTTAATATTTTATCAGCGACCAAGGCTACATTTTCCCTGTTTTTTACATTGTTGAGAAAAAAAGTAAATTCGTCACCACCAAAACGGGCGACAGTATCTACTTCACGTATGACTTTAAGTGTCCGGACAGCCACTTCCTTGAGTACCCTGTCACCCGCAAGGTGTCCAAGGGTATCATTGACACTTTTAAAGCCATCCAGATCGAGGAACAGTATGGCCAGTTTTTGATCATATCTTTTAGCGTTGGAAATATTTTTTTCAAGGCGATCAAAAAAGAGTATTCTGTTCGGGAGCTTCGTAACAGAATCATAATATGCCAGTTTCTTAACTTCATCGTGGGCATCTTTCAGTTGCGTGACCATTTGCCAGATTAGTGTGGCCTCTAAACCACCGATAACAGCGCTTGCACCAACGAAGCTTGCAGCCATTTCTGAAACGGCTTCATCATGCGTTAAATTGAATACGGTGCATGGTTTGAATGCATTTATAGCATCTTTGGCGTTGTAGAAGACAGGGATATTCAACTCCGCAGCTAATTTAAATGCCCTTGCATCTGGATCCCGATCTACAATTCCGACCACATGAAACAACTTCTCATCCACAAACCATTCAAGGAATGCCAGGCCACCACGCCCACCACCGATGATTAATGCTGGCTGAGAGATTCCATGCTCACAGTTTCCATTCGTATTCCTACCACCCCCACAAAATGTAACCAGGCTCTAACCAGTTCAATTCAAGAATATCTACTTGTGAGCATCACAATTCAATCACCAATGCCACATGAAGTGTTTTTTGGCCTTTAGCCACGTTTTTTAGCACGCGGATGTGTTGCATCGTAAACCTCTGTGAGTTTGGCAATATCCAGATGCGTGTAACGTTCGGTGGTGGCCAGTGATGCATGACCAAGCAATTCCTGAATAGCGCGCAGATCGACACCGCCGGCTAACAGATGGGTGGCGAATGAATGGCGAAGGCGGTGTGGAGTGACCGACACATCGGCTCCGGTTTGCAGAGCGCGGTCTTTGAGCATGCGCTGTACGCTGCGCGCTGAGAGCCGATGATTGCGATTGTTAAGAAATACGGCTTGCTCATCATCATCTGACATGCGTTCTACCAGATAGCTTTGCAGATACTGCACCGCGCCCTCGGGTAGTGGCACAATACGCACTTTGCGACCCTTACCGAATACGCGCAACTCAAACTGCTGCAGATCAACATCATACAGATTCAGCCCCACCACTTCGGAGACACGCAGGCCACCACCATACATGACTGCAAGCAATGCCAGATCACGCATTTCACTGTTGCGATCTGTGTGCTGCATCAAGGCCTGCGTCTGCTCCGGCGGCAGGGTCCGCGGCAAGCGCTTCGGCTGTTTGGGCGGTCGGATACCGGCGGCAATATTGACCTTGCATTGCCCCGCCTGAACCGCCGCATCAAAAAAGCTGGAGACCGCCGACAACCGACGGGCCAGCGTGGATGCAGCCAGACCGGAGGCATGGCAATCCACCAGCCAGTCCTGCACCTGAATACGGGTAATATGATTTAACAGAGAAGTTTCACCGCAGTGTTCGACAAATCGGGATAAATCCCGTCGGTAGGCTGCCACTGTATGTTCAGATGCCAGCCGAACATCGGCCAGTTCACGCAAAAAAGAGACGACTGCCTCCTGGATATTCAGATCGCTATTAACAGGCCTAGCTTGCATCTCCGCTACCGCTCACTACTTCGTCTTCAGCCATTTCGAAACGATTACCGCCCAGTGCCTTGGCCACATACATGGCCTGATCTGCCCGGGTGATGAGATCTTTTACGGCCATATCATTCTCCGACGATGAAAATGCCACACCAATACTCACGGTAACCGTCTCACCTTCCGCCCACTTGTTGCCTGCCACATCCTGCACAATCTGACCGGCTATCTCTCCGGCCTTCTCTTGCGAACAGCCGGGCATCAACAATACAAATTCATCTCCTTCCATGCGAATCATCGGATCATTGGAGCGAACATACTGGCGCATGACTTCGCAAAGCATGTTCAATATCCCATCGCCGGTCGGGCCCTCCAGATGTTCAGAGAAAACCTTGAAGTGATCAATGTCGGCATACAGGCATGCCACGCGCATCTGGCTACCAAACCATTGCGATAACGGCTGGTGACTATGTGGTTGCAGGAAACGACGGTTATGACTGCCCGTAACCGCATCCGTGACAGATAGACGGGCCAGATGTTCCCGTGCCACAGCATGCTCCAGCGTCAAACCCACCACCTGCGCCAGATGTTGCAAAAAATCACTGCTCTGATCCGGAGCAAAACGATCCCTGTCCACAGAACCAACACCGAGTACGCCGAACGGTTTCTCCTGATCACCCAGTGTGAGCAGCGCAATCGAGCCCAGATGGCTGTCTTTTTCAGTCAGCCAATCAAAGGAATGTTCGGACGACAATTGCATCAGCCATGTACGTTTTCGCGCCAGGCCCATCTGATCAATTTCACCTTCTTCAACCCAAACCAGATCACGCTCGGATAATGCATCGAGCTTTCGCCCACCAATAAAACTGGAGCGATCCAGCCAGAAACGCACAAAGTCCAGCTCGAAGCCGGAACGCAAAGCCCGAAGCAGGGTAAAACAAAGGTCTTCCGGGTCGGTGGATTTCAATACCTGTGATTCAAGCTCGAACATGCGGGAAAACAGCCGTTCATTCTGTCTGAGCCGTTGCATGACTTCGGCAACATAAGCCTTTAACTCACGATTCTCATCCGCCATCTGCTGGAAACGCCGGCTCGAAAGATCCTCTACCTTGCCCTTGGCCTCATCCACCTTCTTGCTCACTTGTTTTCCTCTTTCAGGGCAGGCACAGCACCGCCGGACAGAATCAGTTTCATGCCTTCCTCGACGCTGATGTCCAGATGCTTCAACTCGCAAGCCTCGACAAACAATAACCAGCCTGTGGTTGGCAACGGTGTCGAGGGTATAAAAACAGAGACACTTGGTTCACCACCGTCTGTCATCTGTAGCGGACTTTCTCCGGTAACAAACCCCATCACCATGCTGCCTTTATGCGGAAAAGGAACCATGACCACTTCCTTAAAAGCATTTGAGCTGTCCCCGAATATCGCTTCCAGCAACTGACGTGTCGCCTTATACACCGTACGCACCAGTGGAATACGTTCCATAATCCGGTCGATCAACCGCATCAGGTGATGGCCAATAAAATGTGTGGTCAAAGCGCCAATAATCATAATGAACAGTAGCGCAAGGATGATGCCCAAACCCGGTATATCGATACCGAACAAGACTTCCGGTCGGAAGGCCGGCGGCATCAATGCCACCGCCTTATCCGAAATTGAAATCAGCCAGTTGACCAATGCCACCACAACCAGAATGGGTGCCAGCGCCACGATGCCTGCAAGCAGATATTTACGTAATGCGGTCATGCTTTATTGCGCCTCTCCCAATGTTTCATGCTGTTGCAATGGCCGTTCTGTGAGTGGTTCCTCTCTCAATAGTCGTTTGATCGACACCATATTCGCCGCATCCTCTTTTGTCAGGTTGTTTTCCAGAAAAGTTACGCTCGCCGCTCTGGGGTGTGCAATGATGATGCAACGGCGTGCTTTCTTTACACAGACGCGGACTCGCTCCCAAGCCTGACTCATCGCTTCAGGACTCATAACATGATCCAGGAAAAAAAGCCGCGATGCCCAGTTAACTCCCATATTTTTTGCCACAGTCGCCGCCACACTGCTACTACTGGTTTTCGAATCGACAAAAAATAATCCCTTCTCCCGGCATAGCTGCATCACCTGGCGCATGGGCTTCTCCAGCTGCGTCAGCTTTGACCCCATATGGTTATTAACACCTTCGACAAAAGGCACTCGATCCATATCGCGTTGGAATGTATCGCGCAGTGTCTCCTCAGACATGCCCTCCAATAGAAAGGATTCGCTCATTTGCAGGGATGGGTCGATAGGCTGCATGGGCAGATGCAGCATCACAACCTGTCCGGCTTGGTGCGCCAATGTTGCTGACTGTCGGGCAAAGGGGCCTTCAGGAAGCACGGATATCGCCACCGGAACCGACAATGCCAACACCCGTTTCAGGGCAGATATATTATAACCCACATCATCTATGATCAGGGCAAGGCCATGGTCTGCCCTGATCGCCGTCAATGATTCCTCCGAAGGAAGTGCTTCGATCACCTGACTGATGGACGGGGCTTTAGACATCGGTTCGATGTCCTGTGGGACAGGCTTCCTGACCGGTGTTTGTACAGATTGCTTTTTCGGCATTTGCACACTGGATTGTTGCATTCCGTTTTCAGTCTGTGACGTCATAAAAATGACGGCCAGCAGTATCGCCAGCACCATGACCAGCACCAACCCCAGCCAGAATGGAAATTTCTTTTTTTGAGGCATCAGCTAATCAGAAAAACACTGTGGAATCTCTATCCCTCGAGCGCATGCAGCCCCTTCAACAGATCCAGTGCACGCTGCAATTGTGTATCCAGCTGCAAACGTTTTTTCATGGTATCACTGGGGCCTGCTGTCTGGCCCTGTTGATTCTTTGCCTTCTTTTTGTTGCCATTGGCCAGGTGTCCTTTCAAATCACGTTCGGACACTAACGGTCGCTTGCTTTCTGACACTTTTTCCGGCTTACGCAACACCGGCTCCACCTCAATATCCGGATCAATGCCCGTTGCCTGAATTGAACGTCCACTCGGTGTGTAGTACAACGCGGTGGTCACCTTGATAGCCGTGCCATCATTCAGAGGCACCACCGACTGTACCGAACCCTTGCCAAACGATTTGGTGCCAACCAGTACGGCGCGGTGATGATCCTGCAATGCCCCGCTGACAATTTCGGATGCGGATGCCGAACCGTGATTAATCAGCACAATCAGCGGCAAGCCTTTCAGTGCATCTCCGTGATGAGCGTCAAAAGAGAGGCTTTTACCTGCCCGGGATTTGGTGCTGACGATATTCCCCTTATCCAGAAACATATCGGATACTTCCACCGCCTGGTTAAGAAGCCCTCCCGGATTATTACGCAAATCCAGCACTGCGCCCGTCAGTTTTCCGCCAGCGCGTTTTTGAAGTTCCTTAATCTGTTTCTTAAGCAAACTGGCCGTGCGTTCCTGAAACTGGGTAATGCGCAAATATGCATATCCCGGTGCCAGCATATCGCTCTTGACTGATTTTACTTTAATGACAGCGCGTACAATTTTGATTTCCAACGGCGTATCATTTCCTTTACGGAAAATGGTCAGCAAAATGCTGGTGCCCGGTTTGCCGCGCATTTTTTTCACGCCTTCCGACAACGACATATCCCTCGCCAGTTCATCATCGATTTTGATGATCAGATCGCCAGCCTTTACACCCGCCCGATCTGCCGGCGTATCTTCAATAGGCGATACGATACGGATACCGCCCTCGGCCGCAGCAATTTCAATACCCAGGCCGCCAAACTCGCCCTTGGTATCAACGGTCATTTGTTTATACATGTCCTTGTCCATGTAGGTGGAATGCGGATCGAGACTGGACAGCATGCCGGAAAGTGCTCCGTCAATTAGTTCCTCATCACTTACATCTTCAACATAGGCCCGACGCACCATTTCCATGACACGGGAAAATTTCTGCAACTGCTGGTAATCCGTAGCCGCATCGGCCTGTAAAAAAATGCCTCCCGGCTTCCAGACCAGCACCCCGATGACCAGAGTAAGTGCTATTCCCGTGCCTATCAACACCTGACGTAACTTCAAAGACATAATCTACTCCATCGCATATTTAAACTTATGGATACTGACTTTTTAAAAAGCCATCGTATCCGCAAAGCCTCTGGCCAAACCGTCAAACAGGTGACTCTACCTGTTGGTGCACGCCAACCATTCAACTACAGCGCAGCCTGCCAGTGGATTAGCGCCGACACCAGCGTTTCGGATTCACTGCCTTACCATGATCCCTGACTTCAAAATACAGTGTCACCGAATTCACCCAGCCGGTACTGCCGGCATCGGCAATAATCTCGCCCTCTTCAACCCAGTCCCCTAACTGTTTGTAGAGCGTATTGTTATGGGCATATACGCCGAGCAAACCCTCGCCGTAATCAATAATGGCCATCAGGCCGTAACCGCCAAACCAATCCGCATAACGCACCTGACCGGCTGCCATTGCTTTCACCGTTCGGGCATGGCTTTTCGGCTTTAACTGAACACCCTGCAAACGCGACATTCCAGCTTTGGGTCGGGAATGATAACTGGCCACGATACGCCCCCGAATCGGCCATTTCAGGCGTCCTTTTCGCTTTCGGACGCTCACCCCGGCAGTTTGCTGGCGATCAATTGCAAGCAAGTCTGCGCCCATATCGTCCAGCATTTGCATCAGCGCCTTCTCTTCGCGTGCCAAACGGCTGTCCTTGCGCTTCCTGGCGCGAACATCATCACGCACCCGTTCAATCATCCTGTGCTTGTCTTTGACACTGGCCACAAGCATGGATTCGGCCCGCTTATTTTCCTGCCGCAATAATTCCAGCTGTTTGCGCTGTGTTTGTAATGCCGCTTCCACCCGGGCAAGTTCAGCTACAGATTCGGCATAGGCGCGACGATCATCCTCTTCCGAGCGCATCACATGATTCAGCAAAAAGCGGCGGTGTGGAATATCGCTTACCGATACGCCGGTTAACACCCCCATCCACTGGGAGGAATGCGAACTGTGCTGCCATGCAGCCATAGCCTGATCCAGAACGATCTTCTTCAAGGCATTGATACGCTTTTCCAACCCCTTTGATTGTTTATTCAGCGCCAGCAACTCTTGATCAGTAGTCTGTATTTTGTCATGTACACCCCGGCTGGCCTTGCGTGCCGCAACCAGGGCGATGTCCAGCTTGTGCAGTTCCTTGCCAATACTGCCCAACTGAATTTCCAGTTTCTTTTTCACCTGCGCCAGCATCTGGCGATCTTTCTTGATGCGTTCGATTTTCTTTTCTGTCGATATTTTCTGATCTGAAGCTGCCATACAGGTGGTGGCCGGCAACCAGATGGCTATCGACAAGAGCAATGGCAAAAATCGAAACAGACATCTCATATGCGGTGGTAAGGGTGCCCCTGAATAATGGTAACCGCACGATACAGCTGTTCAAGCACCACAGCACGCACCAGCTGATGCGGCAACGTCAGTTTTGACAGGCTCCAGCAAACGGTAGCTTTGGTGCGAACCAAATCGGAAACCCCGTCAGCCCCGCCAATCACAAAATCCTGCTGGGCATCGCCAGCCAGTCGGCGCAGATAGTTCGCCCATTGCATACTTGAATGCAGCGAGCCCCGTTCATCAAATAACACAAAGCCCGGACGGGTATGTTTTAGAATCTGTTTTTCCTCTTCCTGCTTGCGCTGAGTAACCTGCTTACCCCGCCCTTCCGGCAATTCAATAATCTGGCAGTCAGCAAATGGTTTGAGCCGTTCGACAAACCTCGACTCAAAAGCGGACAATTCTCTGGACCCGCGTCCTACCACCAGCAACCGCAGTTTCACCGGGTTTCAGCTGTGCCTTGAGGTGCCGACCACAGTCGCTCCAACTGAAAACTGTCTCGCACCTCGGGCAGGAACAGGTGCACAATCACATCGCCCAGATCAACCAGCAGCCATTCCGCTGCATCAAGACCTTCGATCTTGGCCGACAAATCATATTCATGCGCCACAACACTTACCGATTGCGCCAGTGCTTTTAACTGCCTGTTACTGCGCCCACTAGCCAGAATAAAGCGATCAGCAAAGTCGCA
>CAZUVA010000042.1:0-7975 GCA_964622755.1 uncultured Zetaproteobacteria bacterium | reverse complement strand
GATCAGCGCCGGGTTGAAGTACACAAACTCAACAGCATGGTGGCATTTTCCGAAGCATTAACCTGCCGACGTCGTGTATTACTCGGTTATTTTGGTGAGCCGTTGGATGAACCATGTGGAAATTGTGACATCTGCCTTGACCCGCCTGAAACATACGACGCTACCGAATTCGCCGAGGTGACATTGCAATGCATACGCGAACTCAATGGCCATTTTGGCATGGGCTATATTGTCGATGTACTGCGCGGCTCCAAGAATGCACGCATTCTGGAACACAAACACGATAAATTAAAAACCCACGGTGCCGGTGCCGATGTGAATGCCGATGAGTGGACATCCATCCTGCGCCAGTTGGTGCATCACGGTTATTTTATTCAGGATGTATCCAAACGTGCAGCCATGCTGGCAACAAAAAAAGCTGATTTCATCGGCTCAGGCGGACCGGTCATGCTGGCCAAATATCAACCCGGAATCCGGCGACATTTCAAACGCCTGGGTACGCCACGTGATGAAGCCCTGTTCAAAAAGCTGGTGAAATTAAGGGAAGAGCTTGCCGACAGGGAAGATGTTCCGCCACATGTGGTATTCAGCGATGTAACGCTGACTGAAATGAGCCAGCGCAAGCCTGTATCTGAAGATGCCATGCGCTGCATCAGCGGCGTCGGCCAGCATAAGCTGGAACAATATGGTGAGCTTTTTATTAAGCTCATTAAAAAACATGTCGCCAGTGGTGATGGAAAAGCTACAAAGAGCGGCGGCAAAAATATCCCCATGCTGATTGCCAAAGGGCCCGGGGTGAATGAAACGCAAACCTATATTCTGTCGCTCTATCGCAAAGGGGTCAGCCTGCAGGATATCGCAGTTCAGCAAGGCGTCAGTGAAGCAACAGTACTGAAACATTATGTTGCCATCATACGGGCCGGCCAGTTTATTGATGTACCGGCTTTTATCGGTGGTGATTTTGATACATTGATGACCGAACTGGATGATGCAGATCCCTACGCATCGCTGAGCGAAATCAAGCGGGATCTGTCAGTTGATCTGAGCAATGATGAATTTCGCCTGATTCTCACCTGGCGTGAAGCTATCGGCGTAGCATAACAACGATTTTCCACGGAATACGCAGAGGAAAATCAGAACTGTATCAAAAGGTGAAAACAGCATCTGTACTTCACATGCTGCACAGCCGTTTTTCCGTATAATCATTTCAACGGATCACATGTTGTTTCCTTTGCATGGTCAGTGGTGAACGGCGTTTGAAAAGAATACGGGTTAAACGATCTTCAGCACATGTTCCGGAGGCCGGCCAACCGCAGCCCGATCGCCATTGACCACAATCGGGCGTTCGATCATTTTTGGATAGGCAACCATCAGAGCAATGGCTTCGGTACGCGACAGGCTTTTACCCTGAACATGTTCCCTGTATTCCATTTCACCCTTGCGCATCAGTTCAGCAGGCTCCCTGCCCAACATGGTCAGGATGCGGTCCAGCTCCGCTTCATTCGGAGGAGCTTCCAAGTATTCGATAATCTCAGGCTCAATACCCTGTTCTTTCAGCAAAGCCAGCGTCGCCCTGGATTTGGAACAACGCGGGTTATGGTAAATGGTAACAGACATGCTTTCTCCTTGGGATCAGATTCAGCGCCCGATCTCTACACCGAGCGTGTCTACACTAATTGCAGTGCAGCATATTTCAACATCAGCCGTTTGGTTCCGGATCGCCTGAACTGAACGGTAACACGGGCCGCATCACCGGCCCCTTCCAGCGCCAGCACCACCCCTTCCCCAAAACTCGGATGATTGACAGTACCACCAATGTTTACAACGTTCTGTGCTCCGGATGCAACAACCGGCGCAGATAATCCATACTTCTGTTTCAGCACACCTTGCGGCAGACCTTTGATAAAACGGCTGGGTTGAGGATAATGTGTTTCACCATAGAAACGGCGCAAACGGGCCGACGTCATCAACACATGTTCACGGGCGCGCGTAATACCGACATACAGCAACCGCCGCTCCTCTGCGATGCCCGCATCGCCTTCATCAAGCGAACGCTGATGCGGCAGTAAACCCTCTTCCACCCCCGGCAGCACCACGCAATCGAATTCCAGACCTTTTGCACGATGCAAACTCATCATACAAACCGCATCTGCAGACTTCCCCTGATCTTCGGCCTGCATCTCTTCGCTACTCTGCAACAGTGCCGCCCGATCCATAAACTCCACCGGAGTAAGTCCCTGCCCCAATGATATTTCAATATAATCCTGCAAAACGCGGATATTCTCCAGCCGTGCCGCAGCCTCGATCTCACCCATCGCTTTCAGGCTGTCCAGATAACCGCTCACCTCCAGTATCCGCATCAATCCCAGATCATCATCTTCAGCGGCAACAGCTTGCAATTCAGCCATCATCATGGCCAACTCCGTCAATTTTCGGGCAGCGCCTTCTGCCTGACCTGAAGCCAGCAAATCCAGCCATTCGAATGCGCGCAATCCTGAAGTCCGCAGCAGATCAGCCAACTGCTCCTGCCCTTTTGCACCCAAACCCCGTTTCGGTTTATTGCAGATACGCATCAGATGCAGGCTGTCGCCACAACGATTAAGCAGGGACCAGTATGCCAGTGCATCCTTGATCTCCATGCGCTCAAAAAAACCTACCCCGCCGATAATCCGGTATGGAATATTCGCTTCACGGAACACCTGTTCCAGCGGAAGTGACTGCCGGTTGGATCGATACAATACAGCAATCTGGTCATTGGCATGGCCGCCTGAACGCCAACATTCGACATGACGCATGATCTGCCGGGCCTCATCGTATTCATCGTTACACACCTGCCAACAAGGCATTGCACCACCGTCAATGGTGGCTTCAAGTATTTTTTCATGCCGATCGGTATTCTCACGAATAACCGCATTGGCCAGATCAAGAATCGCGGCAGTTGAACGGTAATTTTGCTGCAAACGATGCAGAGTCGCGCCACTCCAGATTCTCTCAAAGTCGAGAATATGCGATACATCCGCACCACGCCAACCATAAATGCTCTGATCATCATCGCCGACCACAGTCAGATTTTTGTGTTCGCTGCACAAATGCAACAGCCACTCATGTTGAACAGGATTGGTATCCTGATACTCATCCACCAGCACGTGATCAAAGCGGGTTCTCAATGCCACCGCAATATCGGCATGCTCACGCATAAGCACCACCACATTGAGGATCAGATCGGAAAAATCCATGCGTTCATGCTGTTTCAACTGCTGTTGGTAGACGGCATATAACTCAGCCATATTGATCCCGTTCCAGTCAAATGCCTCCGTCTGTTCAGGTCTGAGACCAGAATGCTTGCAATGCTCGATCCAGTTCAGCAAATAGGAAGGATGGAGTCGATCTGTGGCAACATTACGTGATTTCAGAATACGCTTGATCAGCGCCTTCTGATCATCAGCATCAATCACCTGAAAGGAGGCGGGGAAACCCAGAGTGTCGGCGTAACGGCGCAGGAACCGCAATGAAATAGCGTGAAAAGTGCCGGAAATAACACCGCCACCGCCATCTCCGATCAAATCACTCAGCCTGGATTTCAGTTCTGCCGCCGCCTTGTTGGTAAAGGTCACCGCCAGAATCCGGTGTGGAGCAATACCGACATCGGCAATCAGATAACCTATACGGTGGACAATCGTTCGTGTTTTACCCGAACCGGCTCCAGCCAGAATCAGCTGCGGGCCATCCCCTGCGTAAGCTGCCTGTTGTTGTTCTGTATTCAGCTGATGTGGATTCAGCGAATCTGGACTAGCCACGTTCACGTTCGCCTTCGCCATGTTTAACAATTAATTTGTGATAGGTTGAAAAAATAGCATTCCGCGACAATATACCCAACACCTTACGGGGATTATCGGCAGCCACAACAGGCATTTGCTCAAATTCCTCACGATCCAGAATATGGATCGCATCCAGTAAACTGTCCGATTCGGAGATCACCAGCACATTTCGATTGACCACTTCGCTGGCGATAATGACCTGATCCAGAGCCGAATCAATCAGCCAGCGCTGTAAATCAGAAAAGGTAACAATTCCAACCATCAGCCCTTCATTATCCACCACCTGCACGCAACCCTTGCCTGAATCCGTATAAACCTGCTTTAATTCCTGCAATCGCGTCTTTTCAGACACGCTTGGGATCGAGCGCCAGGGAATTCGACTCACCGATACGGATCGCATCCATGACTGCTCCAGACCCCAGTGCGATTCAATACCGCGCTCTTCCAGCGCCTCGGTAAACAGTGACGCACGTCCAAAAGAGCGGGTGACCAGTGTGGCTACGCTACAGGCCGCCATCAGTGGCAGCATAATCTGGTAATTTGAGGTCATTTCAAACACGATCAGTATCACGGTTAGCGGCGCTTGCAGGGCAGCGGCGGTCAGAGCGCCGCATGCCACCAGCGCATAAGCGCCATAGGTTTCCGAATAGGCCGGTGAAATAGCATGGGCAATATCGCCGCACAAGGCCCCCACCGTTGCGCCCAGAAACAGGGCCGGGCCGAACAGGCCGCCGGGAAAACCGCCGGCAGCGCTCAGCACTGTCGCTATCAGCTTTCCAACCAGCACAATGGCCAGAAACCCGACCAGCGGCAGCGCCATGCCGAGGAGTTCAGGATGCACGCGTTCCAGCATCATATCTTCCACCGTGCCGTAACCAATGGACATCACCTGCGGCAATACCAACCCCATCAGACCAATCGTCAAGCCAACCATCATCGGTCGCAGATATGGGTTCGGCATGGTTCTTTCCAGCCATAAACGCGTTGGTATCATGGCTTTTATGAATACAGTCGCAACAAGGCCGCAGATTGCGCCAATGACAAGATAGGAGGGGATTTCCCATGTGCTGATTAAATGATATTCGGGCACGGTAAAAGCCGGGTAATTGCCCAGTTCCGAACGCGAAATCACCGTTGCCAGCACAGATGCAATCACAATCGGACTGAATGTGGCAATGGCATAATCGGCCAGAATTACTTCCAGCGCAAACAACACGCCGGCAATCGGCGTGTTAAATGAAGCGGCAATGCCAGCCGCTACGCCGCAACCGATCAGAGTTCGCAGTTGTTGCTCGGTCAAATTCAGACGCTGACCAATTTCGGAGGCCAATAGCGCCCCGAGCGCAACCGTTGGCCCTTCACGACCTAGGCTGGCACCGCCGCCAATGGCCAGCGCCCCGCCGACCGTTTCCGTTACCAACTGACGCGGATGTACGTGGGCTTTACGCTGCACCATATCGGCCAGTACACCGGCTACGCCGCGCAGTTCACCGCCGGGCAAGAAACGCACAGCAATCCAGCCAACCATCAAGCCTGTAACTGTGGGTGCAAGCAAATATATATACCATGGAAGTGTTGCAATCGTTGTTTCCCACCGGCGCTCGCCAGTCCAGAACAGACTGACCCACTCAATCATAAATCGCAGCGACAGCGCTGCGTAACCGGCCAGTACGCCAACAACCACTGCCAATGCCACCATGTAGAGCGTATCCTGCTCTCGACTCCATGCCAGCGCTTTCGTCTTGCCATCCAGCAGCTTTTCTTTCAATGCCATTACTTTTACGAATCTGCCTCTTGTTTATAATAATTAGCCGATGCTGATATGATGGTAAGGCAATAGCAACGGCAATCAGGACACAATACATCGACATGATTTGTTAGAAGATATGCACCGCCAGATTACTCAGAAATTCATAAATCGGAAAAACAACGGTAGTGCCAAGAACCATATCCAGCAATGGCGATGCGGCCAGCACTGTCATCACCAGCCATCTGTGATTGTTATGAATATAACGACTGATGTAATTACCTGCACGACTATGGATAATACATTCCCCAACCAGCATACCGGGCAGGGGCAACAGATGCAGACAGGCCATACACAAGTTGAAAAACATCAATACCTTGGCCCACCAGTGATGCAGCGGCGGTAAACCTGTCGGCAACTGATGCACCAGACTCCAGCTGAACAACACAAACCCCAGCAAGCAGAGCAGACAGTGAGCGGCAAAACGAATTGCCGCCGGTTTGACCCCTGACATGAGTAAATTTGGCAGTGCAATAATAACACCGCGATGAAAAGCCATCGAAGCCAGTAATGGCAGCCATGCGCCACGCCAGAGAATAGCAAAGAACGGATGCGGAATGATCGTTCTGGTCAGACGGGATTCGAGCAGCACCACAAGGGTGAGGGAGATTAATACCGGCAGGCTGTACAGAATCAGTTGCCGAATCACTATCGTCAGCCACTCACCCATCGCTCAACCGGTCAGTGTATCGGTTTTTGCATTTTATCATGGGATAAATGTGAACCGGCTCGCATGTCACGGCAAGCACAAGCTTATCCGATGATTTTCATCCCGCTTTGGATAGGCTCTCCGGCATGGTAACCCGTCAGTCACTGGATCGAATTCGTCTCTTTTATGCAGCCTATTTTGCCGCGATGGGTTTGATCCTGCCGTTTTTTCCTGTCTATCTGGATGGACTGGGGCTAAGCGCCATCATGATCGGTTTTATGACCGGGCTCCTGGCGCTGGCCAAAGTCATCGCACCCCCGTGGATCGGGCATGTACTGGACAGCCAGTCTGAAAACAGCGTACACCGGTTTATCGTCATAGCATCCTGCATGGCGGCTGTGACTGCTTTGGCGATTGGTCTGGTAATGAATCTGTATCTGATGGCTGTGACGATCTTGCTGTTCGGCGTATTCTGGGCAGCTATCCTTCCACTGACCGATGGATTATCGGTGTCGGTATCCGAATCCAAGATGGCCGATTACGGTCGTCTGCGTGCATGGGGTTCAATCGGTTTTGTTGTCACGTCCCTGTCCGGAGGTATTTGGCTGGTCGGGCCAAACATGACCGCCTTCCCGATTGTTCTGGCTATGCTTATGCTGGTTCTGGCATTCGCCGCTCGGGGTTTCCCCAGGCTAAAAGCACCGATCACTAGGGATTCAGGCCGGTCGAAATTTTCAAAATCATTTTATCTACTGCTGTCCGTTGCTTTGATCATGCAGATATCTCATGGTGCTTATTATGGTTTTTTCAGCCTGTATTTGGCTGAAACAGGGTTTTCCGGCTGGCAAATCGGATTGTATTGGGGTGTCGGGGTCATCGCAGAAATTGTGTTGATGTGGCGATGGTCACGTCCGCTGCAACAGGCTGCGCCAGCTGTTGTATTCAGCACTTGTCTATTCCTCGCAGCACTGCGCTGGCTTGGTATCGGGCTAACCACCGATGCTATGTTCCTGGTCGGTTTGCAACTTCTGCATGCAGCCAGTTTTGCCGCTTTTCATGTAGCAGCCATTGCCTGGGTTAAACGCCTTGGGCCGGAGACACGCCATGGGGCAGCTCAGGGCTTATATTCCGCAGCAGGATTCGGACTTGGCAGCACAATTGGCATCATGGGTTGCGGCCTGATTGCCAATGCCTTTGACTATAGCATGGCTTTTTATTTGTGCGCCGGGGTTGCTATGCTCGGAATTCCACTTGCCCTGCTGTTACCAAAAGAAACACGGAAAAGCTGATACACTCATCATACCTCAGTGCCTGAGACGCGTGTATCATAGCAGAAATTACAGAAAAAATGGTGCGCCCTAGTGGATTCGAACCACTGGCCTTCGGCTTCGGAGGCCGATGCTCTATCCAGCTGAGCTAAGGGCGCAGATAGAAAACGTTGATCATCGAATGCTTTCGAAGATATCAGCCTTTGCTGCATATCAACAATCAAACAGAACGCAACCACGTCAAATGCAGGACTCTAATGATTGCGCTTGAAATTGAAATAAACCGAATCGCCAACACTTTTGCTTGTATCCTCTGATACGTTGCAGGGTGCGTGATCAATCTTCCACAATGGTGTCCTCATCGTTCGACATATGGAGCAGATCAACCCCTTTATTTTGTGTCAGTCCAGCCTTGCAGCGTTTCAATAATCAT
>CAZUVA010000041.1:0-8455 GCA_964622755.1 uncultured Zetaproteobacteria bacterium | reverse complement strand
GATGCGAATGCGGTTCATGGCTCTGACTCTGAAGAAAATGCCGCCATTGAGATCGCGTTCTTCTTTTCCAACCTCGATTTACATAGCAAGTTATAGCAACAAATGAACGATAAAGTGTCGGATCAGTCCGAACAGATTACTGTCCGGAGGGAAAAGCTTACCCGTTTGCGCGAAGCAGGGGAGGCTTATCCGAACACATGGCGGACTGATCATGCTGCTGCGGCCATTCATACCGAGTTTTCAGAGAAAGATGCAGAGCAGCTGAGTGAAATAAGTCAGACTGTGTCTGTGGCAGGCCGGATTATGGCGCACCGCGTCATGGGTAAATCGAGTTTTATCAAAATTCAGGATAGTTCGGGACAGATTCAGCTGTTTCTCAATCGTGATGAACTGGGCGGAGCGGAAATATACAACCCGACAAAAAAATGGGACCTCGGCGATATTGTCGGCGGCCTTGGCGTATTGTTCCGAACCAGAACCGGCGAATTATCAGTGCGTGTATCACATATTGAAATAGTGTCAAAATGCCTGCGCCCCTTGCCGGAAAAATGGCATGGGCTGAGCGATATTGAAACCCGGTGCAGACAGCGTTATGTCGATTTGATTGTGACACCGGAATCGCGTCAGACATTCAGAATGCGCTCTAAAATCGTGTCGCTGTTGCGTCAGGGTTTGGAGGCGCGTGATTTTATGGAAGTGGAAACGCCGATGTTGCAAAGCCAGCCCGGCGGGGCGGCTGCAAAGCCGTTTATGACCCATCACAATGCACTGGATATGGAATTATTCCTGCGTATTGCGCCGGAGCTGTATCTGAAACGCTTGCTGGTTGGCGGTTTTGAACGGGTATTTGAAATCAATCGCAACTTTCGCAATGAAGGCATTGATGCGACCCACAACCCCGAATTCACTATGGTGGAATTTTATCAGGCTTATGCCGATTTCACCGATGCCATGGATACCACCGAGACGCTGATTCGTGATATTGCTATCGGTCTGGATACCACTCAGATTAGCTGGGAAGGCGTGGATATTGATTTGTCGCAACCGTTCCGACGGCTCAGAATTGATGAAGCGGTGTTTGAGAAACGTCCGGATGTGCGCGGGCATGCCAATGACAAGGCCATGCTGGCGACAGTTTGTCTTCAGGTTATTCCTGACTTCAGGCCGCTAATTACTTGGAAAGCCGGGCATTATTTGATGGCGCTGTTTGAAGAACTGGTCGAGCCGGAACTGAAACAGCCAACCTTTGTCACCCATTATCCGGTTGATGTATCGCCGCTGGCGCGTCGCAATAACGATGATCCGACTGTGACAGATCGTTTCGAGTTGTTTATGGCCGGTCGTGAAATGGCCAACGGGTTTTCCGAATTGAATGATCCGGATGATCAGCGTCGTCGCTTTATGGCGCAGGCCGATGCCAAAGCAGCCGGCGATGAAGAAGCAACCGGCGTGGATGAAGATTATCTGCGTGCGCTGGAGTTTGGTATGCCACCTGCTGCCGGTGTCGGTATTGGTGTGGATCGGTTGGTAATGATGCTGACCGGCCAGCATTCTATTCGTGATGTGCTGCTGTTTCCGCTTATGAGACCGGAGTAAGCAGAAGCAAGCCGCCAAGGAGCAACCATGCATGCAAAAAATATTATGACCACGGATGTAGTGGTTTGTCATCCGGAGCAGACGGTGGCCGATATCGCGGCTGTTCTGAATAAAAAGACATTCCGAATGATTCCTGTCATTGATGCGGATCATAAGATTCTCGGGGCGGTCAACACCCTGTCAGTGCTGGCCAGTCTGGTGCCCGCCTATATTGTCAAAGGTGATTTGCAATCTATCCCTTATGCGCCTGATCTCGGCTTGTTGCACAAACATTATGAAAATCTGTTGCAGTCCAAAGTATCTGAAGTGATGGATAGCAAACCGACCATTGTGCATGCAGATGAATCGTTGTTATCGGTGACTGCGGCGTTGGTTACCTATGACCGTTTTGAATATGCGCTGGTTGCAGATGCGGATGAGCGCCTGGTCGGCATTATTTCCTCCAGCGATATTTTGCGGCGTCTGGCTAAATTCCCGCAAGAGCGTAGCGACGATGCATGATATGCACGTAACCCATACGATGTTCGGGCTCGATCCGACCTGGATAGCAGTATCGATTCTGCTGGTCGTGTATGGCGTGATTATGGCCGAAAAATTCAACCGGGCTGTTTTATCATTGCTCGGTGCAGGCCTGATGATTCTCTGCGGCGTGCTGACCCAGCAACAGGCGGTGGAGGGAATTGATTTTAACACCATTGGCCTGTTGACCGGCATGATGGTGATTGTGGCGATTAGCCAGAAAACCGGTATGTTCCAGTATGTAGCGATTAAGGCGGCCAAAAGTGTCAAGGGTAGTCCCTGGGGTATTCTGGTCATGTTGTCGGTGGTAACAGCCGTATTTTCCGCCTTTCTGGATAATGTCACAACCGTATTGCTGATTGCGCCGGTGACGCTGCTGATTACCGATGCGTTAGGCGTACGGCCTTACCCTTATCTGTTCGCCCAGATTATGGCCTCTAATATTGGCGGTACGGCCACCCTGATTGGCGATCCGCCCAATATTATGATTGGTTCGGCGGCAGGCCTGAGTTTTTATGATTTCCTGCTTAATCTGGCACCGATCATACCGGTTATTTTTGTGGTAACGCTGGGCGTTATCTGGTTTATGTTTGGCCGCGATCTGCACGCCTCCGATGAAAACAGGGCGCTGGTGATGCGCTTTGACGAGAATGAAGCCATCAAGGATGTGCCATTGTTGAAAAAGAGTCTGATCGTGCTGTTTCTGGTCATCGGCGGCTTTACGGTGGCGCATAATTTCCATCTTGAACCTGCTTCGATTGCCATGTTTGGCGCGGCTTTGTTGCTGTTATTGCAAACCTTCGGTCAACCATTGCATGATAAAGATCATGCTTATGAAGGCATTATGGCCGAAGTGGAGTGGACGACGATATTTTTCTTCGTCGGCCTGTTTATTATTGTCACGGGGGTCGAGCATACCGGCGTGATTGAAATGCTGGCGAACAAAACACTGGAACTGACCGGCGGTGATTTCAATGCGACGGTTGCCGCAGTGCTATGGGTCTCCGCTATTGCTTCGGCCATGATTGATAACATTCCTTTCGTAGCAACGATGATTCCGCTGATTCATGATATGGGACCGACTTTCGGCGGTGCGGATGCATTGATTCCACTATGGTGGGCGCTGGCGCTGGGCGCCTGTCTCGGTGGCAATGGTTCATTGATCGGCGCATCAGCCAACCTGATTGTGGCTGGTTTTGCTCAGCGCGCTGGTCATCCGATTGCTTTTTTGGTGTTTCTGAAACATGCTTTTGGATTGATGTTGATCTCTATTGTTATTTCGCACATCTATCTTTACCTGCGTTATTTATCATAATGATTCAATTTATAAACAGGGATCAGTTGTGAATCAGAGGCTGTTCCATTCCTACGAGTGGATGCTGGCCAAACGCTATCTGCGCTCCCGCCGCAGTGAACGGTTTGTGTCATTGATCAGCTGGAGTTCCGGCATTGGTATTGCCATTGGCGTAATGACGCTGATTGCCGTGCTATCAGTGATGAATGGCGCAGCGGTGGAAATTCGCGACAAAATACTCGGTTTTTCTTCTCATGTTGATATCCAGGGGCCCGGAAATACGTTGCTAGACTGGCAAAATTGGCTATCTCAAGCCGAGAAACTGGAAGGGGTAGAGCGAGCAGCTCCATATATTTCGACGCAGGTACTTGCCTCCTACGGTTCACGAGCATTGGGTGCCATATTAAAGGGCGTGGATGTACACAGAAGTGATGAAATAGCTGACCATATTACCAAAGGGCGATTTATCAGTGTTGCCGGTTCGCCATTTCAGGTGGTAGTGGGTAAGGATCTGGCCAGAAAGCTGGGACTGGAAGTAGGGGACAGGGTGAGATTGATGTCACCTTCCGGCGGCATCAGCCCTTCGGGCGCTACTCCGCGTATGCGGGCCTTTGAAGTCGTGGGTATTTTTGACTCCGGTTTTTATGAATACGATGTCGGTATGATCATTACGCCTCTGAATGCGGTTCAGCGCCTGAATAAAATGGGTGACAGCGTTACCGGTCTTGAGCTGTTTTTGTATGACAGAGACTTATCCGGCAGCGTCGCAGAGCAGGCTCGTCTGCAATTGCCTCCCGGCGCATGGGTAACCGACTGGAAGCAGCGCCATCGCTCATTTTTTCAGGCCCTGAAAACAGAACGGGTCGCCATGGGTGTCATTCTCTCCCTGATTGTGATGGTGGCGTTGTTCAATATGGTGGCATCTCTGGTGATGGTCGTTATGGAACGGCGTAAAGAGATCGCCATTCTGAAAACGGTGGGAGCTACCCACGCTTCCGTAATGCGTATCTTTTTGATCATGGGCACGTTGCTCAGCGGTATCGGTACCCTTGTCGGGGCTATGCTCGGGCTGTTACTGGCGTGGAAGCTGGATACTCTGCTGGCCTGGATTGAGGGTTTGACGGGTATTAAATTCATGTCCAGCGATGTCTATTATATAGATCATATCCCATCGGTTATCGACCCGCTCTCCATTGTCGTGATTGTCGTGATCAGCCTGTTCATGGGCGTGGCGGCAACATTTTACCCGGCCTGGCGTGCAGCCAGCGTTCCCCCTGCAGAGGCACTCCGATATGAGTAAATCACCATTGCTTACTGTATCTGATTTACACAAACAGTTCACTGCGCCTTCCGGAGAGTTACATATTTTGAGGGGTGTGGAGTTCGAGCTCAATGAAGGTGAGTTTTTGGCTATCGTCGGAGAATCAGGATCAGGAAAATCTACCATGCTGCAGATTCTGGGTACGCTTGAGCAGCCGGATTCCGGTGAAGTTTTACTGGATGGTGAAATGGTTCACGGGCTTACTTCCAACCGGCAAGCCCACCTTCGGAATAATAAAATCGGTTTTGTGTATCAGGCTCACCACCTGATTCCGGAACTGACCGCGCTGGAAAATGTTGCTTTGCCGTTATTGGTGCAAGGCATGTCATCTGCAGATGCAAATCAGCGCGGACACGAGTTGCTTGCCCGCTTACAACTTGATGCACGTGCAGAGCATATACCTGCCAAATTGTCAGGAGGTGAGGCTCAGCGCGTTGCGGTGGCTCGTTCTCTGGTCGCAAAACCCAGATTATTGCTGGCCGACGAACCTACCGGCAATCTGGATGAAAATACGGCCCGGGAAGTGTTCGGATTGTTGCGACAATTGTGCATTGAAGAAAATGCGGCGGTCGTGATGGTCACACATAGCTTGTCGCTGGCCAGGTCATGTGACCGGCTTCTGCGTTTACACGATGGGCAATTGTTTTCTGATCCCTGCTGATTTTCATTTCAGTGATATACACTCTATTTTAGTATATCAAAAAAACTTTGACAGATTAGTCAGTTCTGTTAATCTTCAAAAGTTGTTTTTAACGGGATCAGGCAATACACTGTTTTAATTCATATTTTTTGTTGGGTAGGGGAACGTGACCAAAGCCGAGATTGCAAGGATAGTTCATGATCGTGTTGGCCTGACTAAAAAAGAGTCGGCTCAGATCATTGAGTCTGCTCTCGATATAATTCGGCATTCTCTGGAGCAGGGTGAAAACGTCAAACTGTCCGGCTTTGGCCATTTTATCGTTCGTCAGAAACATGCCAGGCGAGGGCGTAACCCCAAGACCGGCATGGATATCACCATCGCCCCGCGATCAGTCGTAACATTTCGTGCAAGTCCCTTGTTGAAAAAGAAACTGGCAGGAACAGATAAATGAATCCAAAACAGGCTTTGGCAAAAGCGGGATTACAGATCCCGGAACTCCCTGAAAAACTGTTTTTTTCTATTCGTGAAGTGAGCGATCTCTGCTCTGTCGAGCCGCATGTGCTACGATACTGGGAAAGTGAATTCAGGCATCTCAAGCCGGTCAAAAAAAGTGGTAATCGTCGTTTTTACCGGCATCATGATGTTTATGCCGTTCTGCAGATTAAACATTTACTGTATGATTTGAATTTTACAATTCGTGGAGCCAAAAAACGTCTGCTTAGTGGTGACCTGGAAACCATTGTGGAAAAGAAGGATAGTCAGGCGGTTCTTAAACAGGTGAAACAGGAATTAAGTGAAATCCTTACACTACTGGATTGATTTTACAAAAAAACCTGACTAGATCGTATATCCCGCATAGCTCTTACATTCTCTGATATTTCAAGTATGCTTCACCGCCTTAAATCGGGGCGTAGCGCAGCCTGGTAGCGCACTTGACTGGGGGTCAAGTGGTCGGAGGTTCGAATCCTCTCGTCCCGACCATTTTCTAATACCTAGATCCTGCAAGTGTTTGTGCGTAGAGAGTGCAAGAGATTGGTTTATATAGCATTGTGAAAAAAGGCGTAGCCACCTGATTGGTGGTGAGTTTTTTTTCGTAAGGCTAGATGAATCAAAGGCTTGTGCTATATATATGCAAACACTTGCAGGATCTAAGTAATATATAAACGTTTAGCTTTTCCTGTATACAGTATGCACCTATGGGGAAGCTCATGCGAGTTTCGGGGAGCGCCAAGTGTGGAGAATCATCTGATGCCTAAACATGCGAAGCTTTCATTCGAGCGGCCACGGCAACGCATGGTAAACGATCAACTTCTGGCCAGGGGTGTTGATGATGAGCGGGTGCTTGCTGCCATGTTATCGGTGCCACGACATATATTCGTTGATTCCGCCCTCGCGTCACGTGCCTATCAGGACTGTGCTTTACCGATTGGTTGCGGCCAGACCATTTCCCAGCCTTACATGGTTGCGCGTATGACCCAGTTGCTTGAATTGAAAGGGCATGAGCGTGTGTTGGAAATCGGTACAGGTTGCGGTTATCAAACGGCCGTGCTCTCGCGCCTTTGCCGCAGGGTTTACAGTATTGAGCGCATTGAAGCACTGCATCGTCGGGCAAGACAAAATCTGAGAATGGCACGCCATGCCAATGTCATGCTTAAATGCGGTGACGGGCTTGAAGGCTGGGAAGAATATGCACCGTTTGATGCACTTATTGTTACTGCCGGAGGCTTTGCTTCTGATTTATGGTTGCAGCAGTTAAGACCGGGAGGGGTGTTGCTATTGCCGGAAGGCAAGGGCGGAACGCATCGGCTGGTTCGTCGCCGTAAACAGGCGCACATCGTCACGGAGGATTATTTTGATGCATGCACATTTGTCCCGCTACTGAAAGGGGTAAACCATCGCTGATTTGACCAATCAACGTTCAGCCGTATCCTGGTTGAGGCGGTTATATCACTGGACGCTGTCATGGGCAGATCATCCGAATGCCGGTTGGGCGCTATTTGCCATTGCTGTGATTGAAGCCAGCGTATTTCCGATTCCACCAGATATTCTGCTCATTGCACTGGCGCTTGGGCGTCCGGATGCCTCTTTTCGATTTGCAGCACTGTCCACCGCTGGTACTGTCATAGGTGCTGCCATTGGTTACGCCATTGGCATGTTTCTGTTTACTGCTGTTGCATTGCCTGTCATGGAATTTTATAACGCCATGGATACCTTTCACCATGTACAACAGTGGTTTGTCGAATACGGCATAGTCATGATACTCATCGCTGGCTTTTCACCCGTTCCATTCAAGGTGTTCACCATTGCAGCTGGCGCATTCGGCCTGTCTTTTCCTGCTTTTCTGGCTGCTACGCTTGTTTCCAGAGGAACACGTTTTTACCTGGAAGCGGCGTTATTGCGGTGGGGAGGTGAGCGGTTGCGTGGGTGGGTAGAGCAGTATTTCGAATGGTTGACTGTCGCTGTGGCTGTCGCTGTGATTGGAGGGTTTGTCCTGCTGTGGGTCTAATTATCCGGCTACTCTGTCTTACCATCTTGATGGCCACTGCCGGTTGTTACTCGACCAGCCTGCCTCACCATTCAATATCTGCTGCCGCACACAGTAATAAACCTGTTATTCGTTATGTCAGAGCCAATGACACCTTATATAGTATCGGCAAGAAATTTGGGATTAATTACCGACGCATTGCCCGACAAAATCATATTTCCTATCCCTATCGAATTTATATCGGACAGCGCCTGTATATTGATCGTCAGGCACCCCTGAGCCATGACCCGGCAGCAGCCAAAATCAGAAGTATCTCGAAATCACCTCAAAAGAAATCCAGCACAGGCAATAAAAAAAGGAACGCTCCGAAATCAGCCCACAAGACGAAAGCAAGGGGATATACGGGGCGTTTACTGTGGCCTGTCAAAGGTGCTATAACCAGTAAATTCGGGCGCAGGGGAAGCCGTATGCATGATGGAATTGACATCAACGCCAAAGAGGGCACGCCCGTACATGCCGCAGCTTCAGGTGAAGTGGTGTATGCAGATTCCCGCCTCAGTGGATATGGCAAGCTGATCATCATCAGACATGGAAAAAATC
>CAZUVA010000040.1:0-8684 GCA_964622755.1 uncultured Zetaproteobacteria bacterium | reverse complement strand
GTCATAGCACCGCTATGGGTAAAATCTTTAACGCAGGAATCGCTTGTTTTGGATGCAAAGGCGCGAATCATGCTTTGATCAGCGCTTCCCTAACCTGCCGGAACGATTTTCCCCTTTTTGATACTGAAAATATCCAGTTGTTTCTGTCCCACACCGTCATGATCGAAGCGCACATGGCCGGTCATGGCCGGGAACCCTTCCGGATTCTGTAACGCATCAGAAATTGCGCTTGCCTCAAGGCCCAGACGGCTGCTCATAACTGCCGCAATACGCATGGTATCGTAAGCCAGATGCATAAGGTCGGTTGTCTTGTCACTGCCCCATGTTTCCCTGTAAATGAACTGAAAGCGGCGTATGGATGGGTCATCACTGTCTTTTCCGGCACTACCCGATGAAGCAAAACGGGCATGAGAGAGATAACGACCACGATCATCCAGCAAGTGACCATCCTGCCAACGACTACTACCATAAACAGGTAATCCGGAAATATCGGCATAGGCCATCTGACCAGCCAGCAAAGCAACCTGTTTACCGTTTAGAGCCAGATATATCGCGTCAAAGTTTGCTGGCATGCGTATTTCCATATCCATGTCAGGCAGAAATACATTCAAATCTTCATCCAGCTCGGCCAGCACAACATCATCATCTGTCTCAAAACGCAACTGCCGCAAACGGTCACGATAATCAATCACGCCGGACTCCAGTTGCACAGTCTGCACCACCTCACCGCCTAACGACTCAAAAGCAGAAACAAACATATCTGCTTCAGTCTGTTTTTCACCGGCATCAGAAATCACCACCATTCGTTCAGCTACATGCTGCCAGGCATAATCAGCCATGACATTCACCTGCGCCAAAGGCGACAGGGTGTGAATAAACAGAGCATCCGAGCGATGCGCCAGATCCATTCTTCCGGTCAGGCTGATCACAGGAATAGAGGATTTAAGATAAGGTAACAGCGCTTCGGTTGTTTCAGCTAATAGCGGGCCGATGATGATTTGGACAGATTCATCCGCCAATTGCCGATAAGCTTCGGTTGCAGCTATTGGATCCGAGCCTGTATCTTCAATGCGCAGAGTAATATACTCACCGTATTCCAGCCCGGCCAGGGCGATACGGATACCTTGCAAAGCCTGCTGTCCGTAACGGGCATACTTGCCACTCAATGGCAGCATTACACCGATTTTCGCCGCTCTTATTTCTCCGGACGCCCAGGATTGAAGCTGGCCGATTTCCGGAGCATCCGGCATGACAGTAGACAACAGTTCCACAATCCTGCCAATTTCCTCCATATTTCCGCTCATGAGACGCGCCCGTCCGGCATAAAGCGAAAACTCGGATAAAATATTTGGCGACATCCCCTTATCAAGCATCAATTGCTCTACTGTTTCCATTGAAGCACGCCGGGCTGCCAGTCTCAACCAGTTATTCCGTCCAGCCTGATCGATTTCTGCAGCCGCCAGCAACCATCCGACTGCTTCACGCTCGCCGGATTTCTGTGCAAGTTCAGGGCCCAGACTCAGAATCTTATCCACTAATTCACGTGTCAGTCGAGGGTGCCGCAGGGACATCTGCATCTGATCCAGAGCCCGTCCGCTCTCATCCTGTTCCAGCCACCAGCTGGCTATCCAGAAATGTGCATAGGGAACCAGCGCATGCTGCGGATATGTCTGAATCGCAGATTTAGCAACTTCGGCAGCACCCTGAAGGTTGGCTTCGAGCATCAATTGAGCTTTACGAAACGTCGCTTCCTCACGAATCGGGGCGGCGCCATCTTTTGCCAGACGATCCAGTGCACGCATCAAAACATCGATATCCCCGCCAGTCCGGGATTGGGTCATGATATTTTGTATTTCGGCAGCGCCCGTGAATTCCTCCGCCATTTGAAATGCGGCAGGCTTTACAATCGTTTCTGATGTCGTTTTAGGCTGGCAGGCGCTGAGCAGCAGTAATGAAAAAGTCATCGCCAGCATTGCAGCCGGCCAGCGAGAAAGATAATGTGTCCACAACATGGATTCGCAGCCTAAACATCTATCCGCTTACGGCCAACTGTTCGTCGTTGCCACCCCCATTGGCAATCTTGCCGATATGACTTATCGCGCCGTTGAAACACTGAAATCAGTCCATGTGATCGCTGCCGAAGACACAAGAAACAGTCGCAAGCTGTTGCAACATTATGGCATCAAGACGCCTATGATTGCCGTTCATGAACACAATGAAGAGGCCATGATCCAAACCCTGCTGGCACGACTTGAAAGTGGAGAAGATGTAGCACTGATATCCGACGCCGGCACACCGCTGATTTCCGACCCCGGCTACCGACTGGTGCGCGGTCTCCATGCTAAAGCAATCAACATCGTTCCGATCCCCGGTTGCAGCAGTGTGTTAACGGCTCTGTGTGGCGCCGGCCTGCCAACCGATCATTTCCGTTTTGCCGGATTTCTACCGCGCCGTGGTAAAGCGCGTCAGACAGAATTAAATCGCATTGCCGGCGCAGATGAAACCATCATACTGCTTGAATCCCCGCGCCGGCTGTTGGCCACATTGGAGGATTTGCAGACATGCATCGAGCCTGAACGGGAACTTGTCGTAGCTCGGGAACTAACCAAATTGCATGAGCAATTTATTCGCGGCGAAGTAGATAAGCTGGCAGCTCACTTCAAACAACACAGCCCGCGCGGGGAAATCGTCCTGCTGATTGGCCCGGCCAGCGATAAAACCGTTGAACTCACCGACCAGCAGATTATCGACTGTCTGGCCGAACCGGCCATGCAGGCGTTGCCTCCTTCGGCCCGAGCCAAAGCAGTTGCCCACACGCTGAGCATCAATAAATCACGTGTTTATGCGCTGATTACAAACCGGTCATGAATACAGCTTTATGAGCACAGTTTAGTGAGTACGAAACAGGGCCAACTGGGAGAAAATCGTGCGGCCCGCTATCTGCAACACCGGGGGTACACCGTGCTGGAACGAAATATACGGCTTGGACGCGGCGAACTTGATATTGTCGTCCAACGCGATGATCTGATTGTTTTTGTAGAAGTAAAAGCGCATCAGTCGTATGAATCAAGCCTGCTGGCCATGCATCCGGACAAATGCGCCCGTCTTCGATCAGCCGCTGAAGCATGGTTGAGCCGGCATACGAATTACAGCAACTGTCAATGCCGCTTTGATTTAATTATCCTGACCCCTAGAGTTGGCTTACCGGCGTGGATGCCTCCACGCATTGAACACATGGAGGATATTATCAGGTGAGCAACAGTCAGCAGAATGCGTATCCTTTGATTGAGGAGGCCTTCACAGAGGGTATTGAACTGCGCCGGCAGTGCCTGAAAAAGCTGGCTGAACCGTTGCAGGATGCAGCCAGCGCTATCGTCACCTGCCTGAAAAACGGCGGTAAAATATTGGCCTGCGGTAATGGTGGTTCGGCAGCTGATGCCCAGCATTTTGCAGCAGAACTGGTCAATCGTTTTGAAATCAACCGGCCCGGCATGGCCGCTGTAGCGTTAACCCATGATGCATCTGTCATTACCAGCATTGCCAATGACTTTTCCTTTGCTCAGGTATTTTCCAGACAGGTTGAAGCACTGGGGCGGCCAGGCGATCTGTTACTGGCTATTTCCACCAGCGGCGATTCGGCAAACGTTGTAGCCGCCGCCGATGCCGCTGCTGCCAGCGGCATGCAAATCATTGCCCTGACCGGTAAGGATGGTGGCGCTCTGGGCCGCAATGCGCATGTGAAGCTGCACCTCAATATTTCACACCCGTCCACGCCCCGTATTCAGGAAATGCACATCACCTGTCTGCATATCGTGTGCGCACTGGTCGATCAAAATATGTTTGGAGGCACTCATGACCATTAAACCCCTTTCTTTCAGCAAGCTCAAAACCGTACCATTGGCCAACCGTAAAGTTGACAGCGACAGCAAGGATTTTGGTGCGCCATTCCATCCTGGCAGCGATTTTGAAAGTTTCCTCTGCAGTCTTCCCAACCTGGGCTGCGCCGGCGACCTGTTTCGTTTACGTGATGCCATCACCCATGCCTTTCGCAACAAACATGCGATTATTCTTGCCTGTGGTGGCCATGTGCTTGATTCCGGCCTGGGGCCGGTGATTTGCCGCCTCATTGAGCAAAAAATCATTTCAGGTCTGGCATTAACCGGTGCGGCGCTGGAACATGATGTGGAAATTGCCATTTCCGGACGCACCGTGACAGCTCGTGAACGAGAACTGAGCAATGGCAATTATTGTATTACCGAAGAAACCGGCTGTTTCATTAATGATGCCATCAATTTCGGCGCACTTGAAAACTGGGGTATCGGAAAAAGTGTGGGTAAACACTTGCAAGAGTCGGATCTGGAACACCTCGATTACTCCGTAGTCGCCACAGCTTTTCGCTACGGCGTCCCCGTTTCCGTGCATCCGGCCATCGGTGCAGATGCATTCTGTTTTCATCCCGCTGCGCATGGTGAATCGCTGGGCGCCTCCGGCATGATCGATTTTCGTTTGCTGGCTGGCATGATGGCTGCTTCCAGTCATGGCGTAGTCATTAATATTGCATCCAGCGTCGTCATGCCGCGTGTGCTGTTGCAAGCCGTCGATGCAGCCCGCAATGTGGGTAAAACAATTGAATCCGTGACCACAGCCATCATTGATCCTGCCGCCAGTACCGCCGCCATTACTGATGTGGTCAACCGCTTGTCACTGCCAGATGGAAGCGGGTTCTGGTTATCCGGCCCCGACGAAATTCTTGTTCCCTTGCTCTTTGCCTCCGTGCTGGAAGCACTGGGCGATGACATCCTTTAATTCCACAGGAGCTCCTAATGTTATTCGTTCGAATATTTATTCTGCTTACAGTTTCACTTTCTCTACCCGGCTGTTTTGCCAGTGCTGTGCTTGGCACTGCTGCAGCCACAACTACAGGTATCCATGATGAACGCACCGTTGGGCGACAACTCAACGATGCCGCAATTTCGTCCAAGATTGATGCCCGACTTATTGCCGAACGCGATATGCCGTCGCGCTGGATCGGGGTTGGGGTAATTCGGGGGCGTGTGACGCTGACCGGCCATTTGCCGACCCGATCCCACATTGAACGTGCCGTCTATATCACCAAACATATTGGCGGAGTGGTATCTGTGACAAATAAACTGGAAATCGGTCAACCGAAAATTCGCACCGTGTTATCCGATAGCTGGATCACAACTCGAATCAAGCGCGACCTCCTGGATGATAAACTTGTCTCGGGCCTCAAAATTCATGTTGAAACAGTCGATGGTAAGGTTTACCTGCAGGGCGTCGTTAAGAGTCTCGTTGAACGACAACGGGCCAAGGATATTGCGCGCGGAACGCCTGGCGTCACGGCAGTCGTCGACCTGATGCAATCTGATAATTCGTGAGACATTCAATTTCCCTGCAACAAGCAAAAAAACAAGTCAGACAGTGGAAAAATGAAGGAAGAAAAATTGTTTTTACAAACGGATGTTTCGACCTGCTGCATCCCGGCCATATTGCCTATCTGGACAGGGCGGCAGAGCTTGGTGACGTCCTGATTATTGGTCTGAATGATGATGATTCCATCCGCCGTTTGAAAGGAGAATCACGCCCGATCATTCCGTTGCAAGATCGCGCCATCATGCTGGCAGCCCTGCGCGCCGTCGATCTGGTTGTTCCCTTTGCAGAGGATACGCCTTTAAATCTGATTACCACCATGATGCCGGATATTCTGATCAAGGGCGGTGATTATCAACCCGATGATATTGTCGGCGCAAAAGAAATTCGCCAGAGCGGTGGCGAAGTCATTGTCATGCCCTTCATCGATGGTCATTCCAGCACGAATCTTATTCAACGTATTCAGGCCATCAAACCCTCGTCAATTTAAAAACAAATACGCGAATCAAACCAGAAACGTTTAGAACATACTCCAGATCAACCTCATGTTGATGGTTGTATATACAACTATTGAAAATAGCTAACAGTGAAAAGAATACGCTGCCCCCGATCTTCTGTATTCCAACTGAAATACTTCAACCAGTTATCCGATATGTTCAGGTAACAGGGAATCGATAAACTCTTCAGCATCGAATGGCATCAGATCTTCCAGTGTTTCACCGACACCGATATAACGAATTGGCAGACCGAACTTGTATGACAATTGCAATACGATGCCGCCTTTGCCGGAGCCATCGAGCTTGGTCACAATCAGACCGGAGGTTCCTGCTACTTCACGGAATTTTTCAACCTGAACAACTGCATTCTGGCCAGTAGCACCATCGACCACCTGCCATACCTCATGCGGGGCTTCGGGATATGCCTTGGTAATCACCCGGCGCACTTTAGCCAGTTCATCCATCAAGCCACGGTCGGTCTGCACGCGACCGGCAGTATCAACAATCACCACATCATAATTTCGGGCCAGTCCCCGCTGCACCGTATCGAAAGCAACAGCAGCCGGGTCAGCCCCATCATGCTGGCGCACCAGATCAGCGCCGGCGCGATCTACCCAGACTGCCAGCTGTTCGACAGCAGCAGCGCGGAACGTATCACCTGCCCCGACCAGAACCGATTTACCCTGCTGGCGAAACATGGTGGCTAATTTGCCAATGGTGGTGGTTTTCCCGGTGCCGTTGACGCCCACCACCAGCAAAACAAACGGGCCGGATGCCGGGTCATTCAAAGGCGTTATTTCGGGAATCATGTCGAGCATCGACGTTTTCAATGCTTCGATCGAACTGCCACGACGCTTGCGCGCCTTTTGCACCAGCGATCCGGATAACTCACCACCACAATCGGCCATAATCAGGCCATCTTCAATATCAATCCATTCCTCTTCGGACAACGCATCCACCGATCCACCCGGCACCATCTGCGCCAATGTATCCCGGCTGCGCGACAAGCCTTTTTTCAATCTGGAAAAGAATGTGGACAATTAAGCTCTCCTGTTTACGCATTGATTCAGACTTCAATAAAAGCCGAATGGATGCACATACTAACGTCTGTGCCAGATTTTGGCAGCGCCCTTGCTGCCTTCATATCACTGGATTAAATCCGCCCTAGCGCCTGCGCCAGTTGCCATACCGAATCAGGAATGTCGGAGCGCATAAAATGTTTGCTCCGTTCATCCAACTGCTGTTGCAGTCGATCCATATCAGGCCCCCGCCGTTCCCGTAACAGAGCAGCCGTTGCAGCCAACTGAGCCGGTTGTACATCTTTACACGTTGGCGCCTTGTTACCACCAAGCGAATCCAGCAATTCAAACACATCTTCGCCTGCATCATGAATGGCGACATGTATTTGCATCTGTACAGCATGTTTACCTTTTTTATCACCGACCATACCGGATTTCATGACCATGGTTCCATCTGCCGAATCCGGCATTTGCCCCATCATTTTATGGATCATATCCATTTCCTGTCCACCCATTGCCCGGCGCAACATGGTAATCGAAGCCCGGATCATCTCGGACCGGGATTCCGGCTCGGAACATGCAGCCTGTACAGCCAGTACTGCCGACTGCTTGACCATGACCCGGATGTTGTCCAGTTGGGCATGTATCTCTTCCTCTTCATGACTACAAGCGCTTAGACATACCAGCGTTGCAAACAACAGGGATAACATGGTTCCAGTCCTGAGCATGATTATTCCTCCTGTTTCAATAGCGCAGCCAGCATGGCATGGGCAGCACCTGATGACCAGTCCCGTTCGCCAACAATGCGCCCGATAATTTTGCCATCCGGTCCGATCAGATAGGTCGTCGGCAAGCCGCGCACGGCATAGCGATTGCGCACCGAGCCTTCGGGGTCGAGCAGGGTGTGAAATTGAGGGCTCACCTGATTGATAAACGCTTGCACTTCATCGCTATCGCCCCGATTCACATTGATGCAGATCATGCGGAATTCAGCACTATCCAGATGCTGCTCCATACGGTGTAATAACGGCATTTCATGGCGGCACGGCACACACCAGGTCGCCCAGAAATGCAGCAGAACCAGCTTGCCGCGCGCATCCGCCAGCGATGTGTAACCGCCGCCGAGTTTGGGTAAGGAGAAGTCAGGCGCAGGCTTGCGAACCTTGGGCAGTTGCACGCCAAAATCCTGCATGAGCTGTTCTACTGCAAGCGGAGCAGCCGGGGCGCTGGTAGCCCCGACCATCATCAACAGAATCGTGAGCAATAATAGTTTAATACGCATGGGATTTCAGATATCCGGCTATTTGTCGCCATTCTTCCACGGGCATAGAAATACTCCGTTCATCCATGCGTTGCTTCATGACGTGTAACATGCTGCGCCAGTGCGGCCAGTCCAGCCGTTTGGGGTGTGGCAGGCTGTGGCAAACGCTGCAACGCTGTGCAAATAACTGCGCAGCAGCCGAATCGGCATCGGGGATATCCGTCGCCCAGGCCGGTGATGTAAACATCAGACATAAAACCGTGATTAATATTTTCATCATACCCTCCTAAAATCCCAGCGCGGCATCGGCCGGCGTATGTGAATGCGATAATGAACGAATGCTCTTGCTGGTCGGAATCTCCATATACCAGGTCAGCATCACCCCGAATTGGTCTTTTAACTGCACGCCATTCAAACGCTGATAGACGGGTATTTTTACCGCCAGATCGATAATATGCAGATGGGCAGGCTGCCATTGAAATCCCACCGTAATCGAGGTTTTGACACCGCCGTAAT
>CAZUVA010000039.1:0-8773 GCA_964622755.1 uncultured Zetaproteobacteria bacterium | reverse complement strand
AGGCGACACTTGGCTTCCAAATAACGTGCCATCTAATAATACTCCTAAACGCGGCGCCGCTTCGGCGGGCGGCATCCATTATGTGGGATCGGGGTGACATCACGGATAGAAATCACATTGATGCCGGCTGCAGCAATTGCACGCAGCGCAGACTCACGTCCGCTTCCAGGGCCACGAACCAGAACGGAACAGTTCTTGACGCCATGATCCATAGCTTTGCGGGCGGCCTCTTCGGCTGCAACCTGGGCAGCAAATGGCGTGCTCTTGCGCGACCCTTTGAAGCCGGAAGCGCCACTGGTAGCCCAGCAGATTGCGTTACCCGATTCATCGCTGAAGGTAATAATTGTGTTGTTAAAGCTTGCCTTGATATGAGCAACTGCATTGGCAATGTTTTTGCGAACGCGTTTCTTACCAGTAGCTTTTTTTGGTGCAGCCATCAGTTATCCCCTGTTATTTCTTCTTGCCCGCAACAGTACGGCGCGGACCTTTGCGCGTACGGGCGTTGGTTTTACTGCGCTGACCGCGAACCGGCAGGCCTCTGCGGTGGCGCACGCCACGGTAGGTGCCAAGATCGGTCAGTCGCTTGATATTCATGGTTACTTCACGACGCAGATCGCCTTCAACATTAAAATCAGCATCAATAATGCTGCGGATTTTATCCACTTCGCTATCGCTCAAATCTTTCACGCGCACATTCGCGTCCACGCCTGCCGTAGCAAGAATCTTCTGCGAGCTGCTCAGACCAATACCAAAGATATAGGTCAGGGCGATTTCAACGCGCTTCTGAGTCGGAACATTTACTCCGGATATACGAGCCACTTATCCTCTCCTTAACCCTGACGCTGTTTGTGTCGCGGGTTTTCACAAATAATACGGACAACGCCTTTACGACGAATCACGCGACATTTATTACACATTTTTTTTACTGATGCACGGACTTTCACGCCTGCACCTCCTATCATGCTACCGGCTAACCGGTTTGCTGATTACTTTTCTCTGTAACTGATACGGCCACGGGATAAATCATAAGGTGAAATCTCTACCGTGACCTTGTCGCCCGGAAGAATGCGAATATAATATTTTCGCATTTTTCCTGAAATCGTACACAATAACTGGTGATCGTTTTCCAGTTTCACCTTGAACATGGCATTGGGAAGCTTTTCAACCACTTCGCCGGACATCTCTATAATATCTTCTTTTGCCATGCCTAGTTGCTAACCGCCTTTTTCAGTGCGGCATACACCGCATCCATTTCCCCGCCTGCATCAAGCTTGAAAAAACCTTTCTGATGCTGGTAAAAATCCAGCAAGGGTGCGGTCTGCTCTCGGTACACCTCCAGCCGGTTGGCAATCACATCTTCGCGATCATCATCCCGCTGATACAGTTCACCGCCGCAGCGATCACAGCACCCTGATTTAAGGGGCGGCGAATACTGCCTATGAAATCCAAAACCGCAAGCTCTGCAAATCAGTCTGCCACACAGGCGTTTTAACAGGTTTTCTTCCGGTGCATCCATGAACACAGTCCGGTCGATTTTTAGCCCATTCGCACCCAGCATATGATTCAATGCATGGGCCTGGGTGACATTGCGCGGAAAACCGTCGAGCAGAAAATCCCCGCCTTCTTCACCTGCAATCTTGTCTTCAATCATGGCCACAACCGCTACGTCCGGAACCAGTTTCCCAGCATCCATAAAACGCTTTGCCTGTAAGCCTGCTGCTGTTTTATCCGCCACCGCAGCACGCAAAATATCGCCCATAGCCAGATGGGACATGCCATACTCGGAAGCCAGCCTTGCGCCCTGCGTGCCTTTTCCGACACCCGGGGGGCCGAATAAAATCAAATTCATCGGATAAGATTAACTACTTGCCGGTTTTGAGGCGGGCTTTCTTCATCAATCCCTCATACTGATGGCTCATCAGATGAGACTGAATCTGGCCCATGGTGTCCATGGTCACCACAACAACAATCAGCAGCGACGTACCGCCAAAATAGAACGGCACGGACAGTTCAGAAATCAACCACTGCGGCAACAGGCAAACCAGACTGACGTAGGCCGCGCCAACCACGGTAATGCGGGTCAGGACGTTATCGACATAGTCAGCTGTTTTCTGGCCGGGACGAATACCGGGAATAAAACCGCCATGTTTCTTTAGATTATCTGCTGTATCTTTCGGATTGAAGACAATCGCAGTATAGAAAAAACAGAAGAACACAATCAACCCCGTAAACAGAGTCATGTATAACCATGCACCCGGCGACAGGATAGCCGACAAATCCCCCAACCAGCTGAACCCTTCAACGCCTTTGGTAAACTGCGCAAATGTAGCCGGCAGCAGGATCAATGATGAAGCGAAAATAGGTGGAATTACGCCGGCTGTGTTGACTTTCAATGGCAAAAATGATGCCTTGCCGCCATACATGCGGTTACCCACCTGACGTTTGGCATACTGAATCGGGATACGGCGCTGCGCACGCTCAAACCAGACCACGGCAGCAGTTACGGCCAGTGTCATGGCAAACAGTAACAATACGACAAACGGTGAATATTCACCGGTGCGCGCCAACTCTAGCGTGCCGCCAACGGCGGATGGCAAACCAGCTGCAATGCCTGCAAAAATGATCAGGGAAATACCGTTACCAATACCGCGCTCGGTAATCTGCTCACCAACCCACATCAGGAAGACTGTTCCGGAAACCAGCGTCACCACTGTCATAGCACGGAAAGCAAGCCCAGGCTCAATCACCACCGATTGCCCACCTACTGAAAATGATTCCAGACCGATAGAAATACCGATGCCCTGAAACAGGGCCAGCCCAACCGTACCGTAACGGGTATACTCAGTAATCTTGCGACGTCCTGCTTCACCCTCTTTCTTGAGCTGCTCCAGCCGGGGAGACACAACCGTCATTAGCTGAATAATAATGGCTGCCGAAATGTACGGCATGATACCGAGTGCGAAAATGGTCAATCGGGACAGTGCGCCGCCGGAGAACATATCAAACATGCCGAGCAGCGAGCCCTGCGCCTGATTAAAGAACTGTGCCAGAATACCGGCATCAATACCGGGAACCGGGATATGTGCGCCAATACGGAACACAATCAGCATGGCCAGCGTAAACAGAATACGGTTTTTTAACTCGGGAATCTTGCCGATATCACCGAATCCGCCGAGTGCTCCAGATTGAGGCATAGGAATTAAGCCTCAGCCGCTGTCAGCTTGAGCGTGCCGCCGGCTGCCTTCACTTTGGCCGCCGCCTGAGCGGAAGCCGCTGTCACAGATACCGTCAGCTTTTTGGCCAATTCGCCATTACCCAACAATTTAATGCGGTCAACAGCGCTACGAACCAAACCCGCTTCATACAGAGCAGCTGCATCTACCGTAGCGCCATCATCAAAAACATCCAGACGGCCCAGATTCACCACCTGAAAATCGTTATCCTTCAGTGGTGTAAAGCCGCGCTTGGGTACACGGCGGATCAGCGGCATCTGACCACCTTCAAATCCCCGCGCCACCTTGCCACCGGTGCGTGACTTCTGGCCTTTATGCCCGCGACCGGCAGTTTTTCCGTTGCCGGTTGCAATTCCCTGGCCCTTGCGCTTGCGTGATGGCCGTGAACCTGCACCTGCTTTGAGTTCATTCAGTTTCATCGTTTACTCTCCGGATTCAATACGAACAAGATGACTGATTTTATTCACCATGCCGCGGATGGACGGTGTATCTTCGAGTTCGACAACCTGATGCATGCGGCGCAGCCCCAGGCCGGTCAGCGTAGCCCTCTGGTCTTTGGCATAACCGATACCACTTTTAACCTGACGTACGAGAATTGTTGCTTTGCTAGCCATTTTGAATACTCCTGTTAATCATCAAATAAACAACGCGCCTGCATGATTTTTTCATCCCGTGGTAAGAATTATTACCATGGGGCGGAAAAAATCCATGCGCGTTAGGCTGTTTTGCCACGACGGGCAGCAATCTGCTCGGGGCTTTCAAGTGATTTCAAACCATTGAATGTGGCACGCACGGTATTGATTGCGTTACGGGAACCCTGTGATTTGGTCAACACATCTTTCACACCAACAGCATCAAGCACTGCGCGCACAGCCGAGTTGGCAATCACGCCTGTACCCTCTGATGCCGGCTTGATCATAATGCGACTGGCATCCTGAATGCCAATCACTTCATAATGAATGGTATTCCCTTTACGAGGCACATGAATCAGTGACTTCTTGGCAATATCACAAGCTTTACGGATCGCTTCAGGCACCTCTTTTGCTTTCGCATGGCCAAAGCCAACGTGACCATTGCCATCACCCACTACCATCAAGGCTGAAAAGCTCATGCGACGACCACCGGAAGTAGTCTTGGCGATACGATTAATGGTGATCAGTTTTTCTGTCAGGTCCAATTCATCTGCGTTGATCATCTATATACTCCTAAAACTTCAAGCCGCCGGCGCGAGCGCCTTCAGCCAATGCCTGTACGCGGCCATGGTAGGCAAAGCTGCCACGATCAAAACCCACTTCACTCACGCCAGCTTTCACTGCACGCTCTGCAATCAGTTTACCAACCGCTTCAGCACCGGCTTTGTTGCCGCCATTTTTAATGCCTGCATCAAGGCTGGATGCAGCAGCCAACGTAGTACCGCTGGCATCATCAATCACCTGTGCATAGACGTGGCGAGCCGAGCGAAAAATACTCAGACGCAAACGGCCAGTCGCTTTTACACGAGCGCGAACCTTGCGGGCGCGGCGTACAGTGCCATTTTTTTCAAATCGTTTAACAGCCATTTCCTACTCCTGACTCTTACTGTTTATCTGGTGTTAAGCCTTCTTGCCTTCTTTCATAGCTACGTATTCATCCACATAGCGAACGCCCTTGCCCTTGTAAGGCTCCGGCGGACGGAAAGCACGAATCTCTGCGGCCACTTGGCCGACCTTCTGTTTATCAATACCACTAACGGTGATGGTGCTTTTATCCACTACCGCATCCACGCCTTCCGGCAATGCATATTCAACCGGGTGTGAAAAACCAAGCGACAGGTTCAGCTTCTTGCCCTGCGCCTGCGCACGATAACCAACACCACGCAGCTCAAGTTTCTTCTCAAAACCCTTGGTTACGCCAGTAATATTACTGGCCAGCAGCGCACGCACCAGACCAAAAAATGACTTGGTTTTTTTGGTTTTCAAATCGGAACAGAATACAGACAACACATTGCCTTCCTGCTCCACTGTGATACCCGGAAACAGCGGAGAAGTCAGTTCACCCTTGCTGCCCTTGATCGTGACACAATCCGCAGCAACGCGCACTTCAACACCAGCCGGAATCGTAATAGGTTGTTTACCAATACGTGACATATCTACCTCAAAAAACCGTACACAGCACTTCGCCGCCCACATGGGCTGCACGTGCTTTCTTGTCAGACATAATTCCCTGCGATGTGCTGATCACAGCAACACCGTAACCATTTTTGACGCGCGGAAGCTCATCAGCAGAGGCATACACACGGCGTCCGGACTTGGATATGCGAGTGATTTCCTGAATGATAGCCTTTCCTTCATCATCATAACGCAGTGTCAAACGCAAAAAGCGATGGCCTTTATGGTTATAGGCTTTTACTGCAGCGATATAACCTTCTGCTTTCAATAATTCAGCCATGCTCAGCAGGATATTGCTGGCAGGCAGTTCAATTCTTTCAATTCCAGCCGTTTGCGCGTTACGAATACGCGTCAACATGTCGGCAATGCGATCCATCATCATAGTTCTATCTCCTCACCAGCTCGACTTGACCATGCCGGGGATCTCGCCGGCAAGGGCATGCTTGCGCAGGCAGATACGGCACATGCCCAGCTTGCGGTATACAGAATGCGGACGACCACATAACTGACAACGTGTATAAGCACGAACTTTAAATTTTGGTTTGCGATTGCATTTGGCAATCATTCTTTTCGAAGCCATGGTGCAGCCCTCTTAGTTACGGAACGGCATACTGAACTGTTTCAGCAACGCACGTCCTTCATCGTTGGTATTGGCCGTGGTGCAGATGGTAATATCCATGCCGCGAACCTTATCTACCTTATCATATTCAATTTCAGGGAAAATAATCTGTTCCTTGATACCCAGAGTGAAATTACCACGGCCATCAAATGATTTTGGTGACACACCCTTGAAATCGCGGATTCGAGGCAATGCCACATTAACCAGACGATCCAGAAACTCCCACATCTGGTCACCACGAAGGGTGACACGACAACCAACCGGCATGCCATCACGCAACTTGAAGTTGGCAATAGATTTACGGGCCCGTGTAATCACCGGCTTCTGACCGGTAATAGCAGTCATATCACTCAATGCGCCTTCAATCAGCTTGGAGTTCTGCGAGGCTTCACCACATCCCATATTCACCACAATCTTGGAAAGCGCAGGAACCTGCATCGGGTTGCTGTAGCTAAACTCCTTCTTCAGAGCGGGGGCCACTTTGTCTTTATAAATTTCTTTCAATCGAGCCATCGTTGTATCTCCTAGCTATCCAGCACTTCGCCGCATGAACGGCAGGTGCGGACTTTACGGCCATCTTCAAGTGCTTTTACACCAAGACGAACACCGGTTTTACACTTGGCACAGAAATACTGCACATTGGAAATATTCAATGGCGCTTCCTTTTCTATAATACCACCGGAACTATTCTGGGTCTGGCGAGTATGGCGTTTGATCATGTTCACCTTGGCAACAAGTACGCTACCATCAGCCCTGAGTACCTTGATCACTTTGCCGCGCGCACCTTTGTCGCGTCCGGCAATCACAACCACCTCATCATCTCTGCGAATTCTGGTTTTCACCATGCTAGTCATCTCTTTATCGCCTCACTTCTTACAGTACTTCAGGTGCCAGGGAGACAATTTTCATGTACCCCTTGTTACGCAATTCACGCGTTACTGGCCCGAAGATACGTGTGCCAAGCGGCTCATTCTGCTTGGACAACAACACTGCTGCATTTTCATCAAAGCGGATGGAGGAACCGTCAGTACGACGGAATTCCTTGGCTGTACGCACCACCACGGCACGCTGCACTTCACCCTTCTTTACTTTTCCGTTTGGCATGGCTTCTTTCACAGCCACGACAATCACATCGCCAACACTGGCATAACGGCGCTTGGAACCTCCCAGCACCTTGATGCACTTCACACGACGTGCACCTGAATTATCTGCAACCTGCAGTACGCTTTCTGTCTGAATCATTGCTTAATCTCCCGGACTACAGCTGCTCAGCGCGGGTCAGGACAGCTTCCATCACCCAACGCTTGCGACGGGAAATCGGAGCTGACTCGATGATGCGAACAGTATCACCGATATTGCAGGTGTTTTCGGCATCATGCGCCATGTATTTTTTGTGCGAACGGATAGTTTTACGATAACGCGGATGCAAAAACTTGCGCTCCACCTGCACAATCACCGTCTGTTCAGCTTTATTACTTACGACGACCCCTTCCAGGGTGCGCTTGTTACTTGATGCTTCGGACATGTCTCTATAGCTCCTTAGCTGCGCTCAGCCAGAATGGTTTTGATACGGGCGATTTCGCGACGTACCTGGCCAACACGGGCCGTATTATTCAGTTGCATGGTTGCTCTCTGAAAACGCAGCTTCATGTGCTCGGCTGCCAGTTCATCCATACGTTCTGTCAGATCAGCCTCCTTCATGGTGCGCAGATCTTTTGCATTCTTGATATCACTCATCGTCCTACTCCACGCACGACAACTTTGGTTCGGATCGGCAACTTGGATGCTGCAAGCTCCAATGCGCCGCGTGCCATATCTTCATCAACACCGTCCATTTCATACAGAATACGACCTGCACGCACGGCAGCCACCCAGAATTCCGGTGAACCCTTGCCTTTACCCATACGGACTTCAGCAGGCTTCTTGGAAACAGGTAGATCTGGAAAAATACGAATCCAGGTACGTCCCTGACGTTTGATATGACGGGTCATGGTAATACGTGCCGCTTCAATCTGACGTGCCGTAATACGGCCAGGCTCCATAGCTTTCAGGCCGTACTGTCCGAAGTTCAGGCTGGCGCCACGCGGACTCTTGCCACGGATGCGCTGCAGCTCTTTATGATGCTTGCGCCAGCGAATCTTTTTAGGTTGCAACATGGTGATTAATCCTCTTAAACGTCTTTATGCGTTCGTATCTTCAGTATCGCCCAGCTTGATGCCGTTGAATACCCAGACTTTGATACCAATAATACCGTAAGTAGTATTGGCCTCAGCAAAACCGTAATCGATATCTGCACGCAGCGTATGCAAAGGCACACGACCCTCACGATACCATTCGGTACGGGCAATTTCAGCACCGCCCAAACGACCGGCACAGTTGATACGCACACCTTTAGCACCCATACGCAGAGCGCTCTGTACAGCACGCTTCATGGCACGACGGAAAGCCACACGGCGCTCCAGCTGGAAAGCAACATTTTCAGCCACCAGCTGCGCTTCGGCCTCGGGACGGCGTACTTCAACAATAAACACCTGCACTTCACGTCCAAACTTGCGCATTAGTTCGCCACGTACAGCATCAATTTCGGCACCTTTCTTGCCAATCACGACACCAGGGCGGGATGTATGAACAGTCACTTTGATCTTGTCCGCCGGACGCTCAATAATAATACGGGATACGCCTGCATGCTTGAGACGTTCTTTCACATAACGTCGTACCTTGATGTCCTCACGCAGCTGATTGCCGAAGTTCTTATCGTTGGCATACCAGACCGA
>CAZUVA010000038.1:0-8903 GCA_964622755.1 uncultured Zetaproteobacteria bacterium | reverse complement strand
GCCAGCCAGCCTTTGGCGATGCGGTAGATCACCCAGATGGCAACTCCGATCAGGATGAAATATCCGATTCCCAAAAAGAACAAGATTGCACCAAAAGCAGACCACAGCAGGGCGAACCAGAATGTGCGAACCTGCCATCGGAAATGTGATGCTACCCATGTGCCAGCCACATCGTCCTTTTTAACATAATTGATAATGATGGCGGCAATAAACGTCACCGTCAGCAGAAATGAGACTGCCTGCAGTGCATAGACCAGTGTGCCGATTTTCTTCGCGGCCACGATTTTCTGTTGATCCTGGTCTATATGTTCATGACTTGACTCATGCATTGATTCCTTCTCCTGATTGCGCCACTTCCAGCACCAGTTTGCCGCACATACCCCCGGCTTCAATCCTCCGGTGCGCCTCTGCTGCCTGTTCCAGCGGCAGAATATCGGAGACAAAGACCGACAGTTGCTGTTGCTCAAAAAACTGGGCGCACTGCTCGAGAATATCGCCGTGATGTTCGGCTGCTTCTGTAAGCCCCATCACCATCGGCGTCAGCATCAGTTCCTGGGATACCCGGATATTGCGCAAGCGAATGGTTTTCCAGTCGGTGTTTTCAGGCACTTGCAGGATAGTGACGATATCGCCGTATACGCGCGTTGCACCCACCAGTTGATGGAAAGCAGAGCCGCCGACGGTATCAAAAGCCACATCCACACCCATACCATCAGTCCATTTCAGCAATGCTTCCGTAACATCCTGCTGTCGGTAGTTGATGATCAAGTCTGCTCCCAGCGTCGTCACCACTTCGGCTTTTTCATCCGAACTGACTGATGTGGCGACTTCGCAGCCGGCCAGTTTGGCCAGTTGAATCGCGACATGACCGACCCCGCCGGCACCGGCATGAATAAATACCTTCTGGTCTCCCTGAATACGGGCCCGATCGAACAGCGCCTCCCATGCCGTAATCAGTACCAGCGGTGCTGCGGCTGCATCAATGAAATCAATGCAGTCCGGTTTAGCTGCAACAAAGGGTTCCGGGACTGCAATATATTCGGCGTAGTTGCCCGCTTTCTGCCCCAGGCCGCCATAACAGTAATACACGGCATCCCCGGCTTGAAAACGGGTCACATCCTCCCCCACCTGTTCGACCACGCCACTTCCATCGCATCCGAGGATGGCAGGTAAACCATCAGGAAAATAAAGACCATTACCACGCAATTTGGTATCGATCGGATTGACGCCTGCTGCCATGATTCTAATCAGTACGTCATGATCGCCACAGAGTGGTTTATCCACATCAACCGCTGATAATACATTCGGAGCCCCAGCTTCTTTCATCCATATAGCTCGCATCTGTTTTCTCCTTGAATAGCGACGCAAGTCGCTTTGCAACTCCCAAACTCTTGAATAATAAAATCAAGCATTTAGCGATTTTATTATTCAAGAGTACGCGTTAAACTCAACTACGGATTTCAGCATATACTGGATGGTAAGGAAACAAGTGTCATTTTTATTCGCCGTGCGTAAAATGCCGATTCATCTATGACACATTCAACCATGCCCGGTCCCGAAACCCCGATGCCCACAGCGCAACACGTAGAACTATTCGATACAACCCTGCGCGATGGTGCACAAACCGCTGGCATCAGTTTTTCCGTCAAGGATAAAATTCGCATCGCCGAACGGCTGGCTGATTTTGGCATCGACTGGATCGAGGGCGGCTGGCCCGGCGCCAGCCCCAAGGATGATATCTTTTTCGAACAGATGCGAAAACGCAACTGGAAGCACAGCAAACTGGTGGCATTCGGCTCTACTGCGAGACCTGGTCACGCCGTAGATAAGGATTGCGGCCTGAACAAGCTGATAGAAAGCGGCGCGGATGCGGCCTGTATATTCGGCAAGAGTTGGGATGTACATGTCACCACGGCACTAGGCATCACGCTGGAAGAAAATCTGGCTCTGGTGCGCGAATCAGTGGCTTATCTGAAACAACATTTCGATACCGTGTTTTTTGATGCCGAGCACTTCTTTGATGGTTTTGCAGCCAATGAAACCTATGCACTACAAGTGCTGGAGGCAGCTTCACAGAGCGGCGCGGATACGCTGGTGCTTTGCGACACCAATGGCGGTTCGATTCCATTCCCCGTGTTTGATGTGGTGACACAAGTGAAACAGCATCTGCCCGGTCAGGCGCTGGGCATCCACGCTCATAACGATTGCGAAATGAGTGCGGCCAATTCAGTGGCTGCGGTGCGCGCAGGCGCGGCTCAGGTGCAGGGTACCATTAACGGCATCGGTGAGCGATGCGGCAATGCCAACCTGATTTCCATTATTCCAATCCTGCAATTGAAAGCGGGCATCGATTGCGGCATTTCGCCGGCCCAACTTGCTCAGCTATCGTCGCTATCACAATTTATTGACGAAATGGCCAATCGCTTGCCCTGGCAGCATCAACCCTTTGTCGGCCAAAATGCATTTGCCCATAAAGGAGGCATTCATGTCTCGGCCATTCGCAAGCAGAACAATCTCTATGAACACATCGACCCTGCTCTGGTTGGCAACGGCCAACGTATTCTGGTATCCGATCAGGCCGGTCGCAGCAACATCCTGAGTAAATTGCAACAACTGGAGCCAGATGCAAAGATTGATCCTCATGACCCTATGCTTGCCGAGGCACTTCAACGCATCAAGGAACTCGAAGCCAGCGGCTACGCATTCGAAGGGGCAGATGCCTCATTTCAATTGCTATTGCGGCGTTCGATGCAGCGTTTTAAGCGCCATTTCGAACTGGTTGGCTTCCGCGTCTTTGAAGAGAAACGGGGCCATGAAAAGTCAGCCGAGTCTGAAGCTACGGTGCAAGTGCGTGTCGGAGGTAAATTAAAGCATACCGCTGCCCTCGGCAATGGCCCGGTCAATGCCATGGACAAGGCGCTTAGAGCTGCACTGGTGGATGCCTATCCGGGGCTTGAAACCATGTTTCTGACCGATTTCAAGGTGCGCGTACTGACTACCCGGGAAGCGACTGAAGCTGCTGTACGTGTGCTGATCGAATCGTCGGATGGATTGCGGAAGTGGAATACGGTTGGTGTCTCAACCGATGTGCTGGAAGCAACTTATCGAGCCCTGAATGACGCTATAGAATATAAACTGGTGCTCGATCAGGCACCGCCGCCTGAAGCGGAGAACCCAAATCTGTCAGGAAAAAGCTGACTTAACCCACAAAACAATATCCATGGAGGTGTGATATGCCAAATAACAATGATTTTCAGAACAAACCATGTGTACCTTGCCAGGGTGGCATTGCACCAATGAGCGCGGCAGACGCCCATGCCATTCTGCCAGCTGTCGCAGGGTGGCAACTTGATGATAGCGCCACCAAACTCAGTCGTTCATTTACATTCAAGAACTTTGTACAGGCGCAGGCTTTTGCAGTAAGGGTGGGTGAAATCTCCGAGATAGAAAACCATCATCCCGAAATTTGTTATGGCTGGGGATTTTGCACCATTGTCTTTTATACACATAAAATCGGCGGACTGCATGAAAACGATTTCATTATGGCTGCCAAGGTAAATGCGCTGAATTGTGAAAAGTGAGGTGCAAGGGATAACCCACCACTGAACCAGGGTTTGTTCACATAAAATCCATGCGTAGCGCACTCGGACATTTTTGTGTTCCTGCAAGGCATTGCGCGCGCAACGTGCTCAGTGCACATGAGCGAGTATAACGCCGCAGGATGGGAAAATGGCCAGCGCAGGGTTACGCCCGAAATGAGTCCATGCAGCGTTGCTCATCGTTCATGTGGATTTACCAACTACTCCCCTTACGCCTTGCCTAGCCCTATTTCAGGCAGTAACCCAAGAACCGACATTGACATGCGGCGCATTTCGCAAAATCACTTGTCACCAATAAGGTGGTGGCATGATGTTCCAAAATCCCATACACACCAAATGATTACACCCTACATCCAATGTCAATATCGGTTCTTGGGAGTAACGCTTCGGCTGGATTTTATGTGAACAGACCCTAGTGTAAGCTGCGGCTTTCTAAGCCGACTCGTCTTGGTATTCGTAGCGTCAGATGACAGAAAATACAGGAGTGTGCATGGAGCAACAGGTCACAGTTATCGCAGTGGAGGGGCATGAAGCCGTTGTCAGCGGTCGCCGCGCCAGCGCCTGTGGCGACTGCGCCGGTAAAACCTCGTGTGCGACAATGGGCTCATGGGTTGAGCGCGTGATTGAACTGCGCGTGCACAATAAGATCGGTGCAAAAGCCGGCGACAGGGTCGTGCTGGAAGTGCCGGACAGTGCCGTATTACGAATTGCCTTTCGCCTGTATGCACTACCTATGGTTGCATTTATTGCAGCGGGACTGGTGATGCGCAGCCTGGCTCTGTATCTGGGCTGGCCGGCCGTGGAAGCAGTGGCTGCATTGGGCGGACTGATAGCGGTGCTGTCTTATTATCTCTGGTACAAATCGCATCTTGCCGGAATTGCATCCAAATCAACAGCCGGACTGGACGTGCGCATGGTGCGTATTATTGGAGCATCCTCAGGGCACTCTGAAAACTCGTTGCCTGTTTCATCTCATTGACATTGAATTTTCATCTTTTTTTCATCCAACAGGCTTACAAATCGGCCTGCATTTTTACGATAAGGTTTACATAAGGAGTTAAGATTGAATCAAATCAAACGGTTATTCCCGGTATTATTTCTTGCGGTCATGTGGGTTTCGCATGCTCAGGCGATGCCCGAAAGCTTTGCAGATCTGGCTGAAACACAAGCTGATTCCGTAGTTAACATCAGTACCACCAAGCATGCAAAACAGGTTCAGCAGGGGTTACCACCAGGATTTGGTTCTCCCCATGGCTCTCCCAATGGTTCACCTTTTGATGATTTCTTTAATGATTTCCTGCGTAATATGCCTCGCCAACAGCAACAGGAACGGCACGCTCTGGGTACCGGTTTCATCCTGTCGGCGGATGGTTATGTGGTAACCAATAATCATGTCGTGGAAGGCGCAGACGAAGTCATTGTAAAAATGCGCGATGGTACGGAGCACGAAGCAAAAATTATCGGCACCGACCCCAAACTGGATGTCGCCCTGATCAAGTTCAAGGCGAAACACCTGAAAGCCGTTCATCTGGGTGATTCCGACAAGCTGCGCGTAGGCGACTGGGTAGTTGCGATTGGTAATCCATTTGGTCTGGAGCAAACGGTGACGGCGGGCATTGTTTCCGCCAAAGGGCGTGTGATCGGCTCAGGCCCTTACGATGATTTTATTCAGACCGATGCGGCCATCAATCCGGGCAATTCCGGCGGCCCTCTATTTAACTCACGGGGCGAAGTCATCGGTATCAATACCGCCATTTATTCACGTAGCGGCGGTAATAACGGAATCGGCTTTGCGATTCCGATTAAGCTGGCCAGATCGGTAATCGATGAATTGCGTGAAAAAGGCCATGTGACGCGGGCGCAGCTAGGCGTTCACATTACCGATGTAGATAAAGAAACCATGCAGGCGCTGGGGCTGAAAAACCGCGAAGGTGCGCTGGTGCCACAGGTTGTAGCCGGCTCCGCTGCGGATCGGGCAGGCATCAAGCCGGGTGACGTTATTGTATCCATTGATGGTAAAGCGGTTCACAAAGCACATGACCTTCCAATTCGCGTAGCCCGTCATGCACCGGGCGATAAAGTGAAAATCGGTCTGATTCGCGATGGCAAACACAAGATTATCTCCGTCAAAGTGGAAGCTATGACTGATGAAAAAACAGCTTTAAATGGAACCCCACATCGCGACAGCGCCAAGGTGAAACTCGGCATGGTAGTAGATAACCTGAGCCCTGATCTGGCGGCAAGATTACAGACACGCGTCAAGAAAGGTATTGTGGTGGAGCAATTGCAACGTGGTATGCCTGCATCACGCGCCGGCATTCAGCGCGGTGACGTTATTTATCGCATCAATGGAAAGGATGTGAACAACATCAGTGCCTTTTCAAAACTGGCAAAACACTTCAAACATGGTGAAGTGCTGCGCGTTATGCTGGACAGACGGGGTGATCAGGTATTTGCCTTGGTCAAGCTACCCAAGAAGCGGACAGCAAAGGATTAATTCCGGCAACATGCTCCAGCCGCATATTCAATTGCTGAGCCGTCGCAACTGCTGCCTGTGTGAAGATGCCAAGGCAGTGGTCGCAACGGTGGCTGAACAGGGATTATGTTCGTGGGAAACGATCAATGTGGATCGAGACAAAGCGCTGCTCGTGCGCTATGGACTGGATGTTCCGGTATTACTGGTGGATGGACAGGAACTATTCAGACATCGGGTAACAGAAGATGCGTTACAGACATCATTGGCTGGATTAACAACAGGAGCGGCGACATGAGCAAAGGGCACAGCATGAAATATCGCTGGCTGCTGGTGCTGTGCATTTTTGCAGGTATTGGCAGCGTAACCTGGCTGTCTTTACCCGAAGCCCCCGCATCTGTTCGTCAGGGGGTGCAAGCCATTGATTTCATTCTGCCGGATGTGCAGGGCGTCATGCAGACATTGCCGAAAGGTGAAGTGATGCTACTGAATTTCTGGGCAACATGGTGTCCTCCCTGCCGCAAGGAAATTCCATCCATGGCTGAACTGCATGATAAATACGCAGCGCGCGGCTTGAAAATCATTGCTGTTTCCGTTGATCACCGCCGCGATGACCTGACTGCTTTTATGAAGGAATACAGGATGCCATTTCTGGTTTTACACGATGCTGACAGTGCTGTGTCACGCAGCTATGGTGTCTTCCGTTATCCCGAATCATTCCTGATTGATCGCGATGGAACAGTATTGCTCCATTTGATTGGAGCCAAAGACTGGATGTCCCGCCCGATTACACAAACCATTGAAGGCATGCTGGAAAAATCACCTCAGGGATGAGCAACGACAACACCTTGAAGCTGCGTATCGATGCCCTGCGTTTAGTACTCAAAGAACACAACTATCGTTACTATACACTCGACATGCCGGTCATTCCGGATGCCGAATATGATCGGCTACTGCGGCAACTGGGGGCGCTTGAAGCAGAACTGGGTGAAACGGTACCTGCAGATTCTCCAACTCAGTCAGTTGGCGCCATCCCGTCACAAACGTTTGTTACACGAGAGCATGGCGAACCTCTGTTATCGCTGGCCAATGCGTTTGATTCAGAAGAAATTGAGGCATTCGTTCGCAGAATAGGTGAAGGAACCGGCGAAGCAAAACCGGATTTTATCATTGAACCCAAAATTGACGGATTAGCAGTTAACTTACGCTACGAGTCCGGTCAGCTGAGCATTGCAGCCACACGCGGTGACGGCAAAGTTGGCGAAGATGTCACCGATAATATTCGTACGATTGCCGATATACCCTGGCATCTGACCTGCGCTGATACAGAACTTCCTGAAGTGCTGGAAGTACGCGGTGAAGTGTATATGTCCAAATCAGCCTTTGCCGAACTCAATACGCGCCAGGATACGGAAGGATTACCCGCCTTCGCCAATCCGCGCAATGCCGCCGCCGGTTCACTCAGACAACTGGATGCGAAAGTAACGGCCAAACGTGGCCTCAGTTTTTTTGCTTATGGTGTTGGCCTCGGAGGGCGCGAACTGGCCGCCAGTCAATCCGCTTTACTTACACGGTTACACGATTTCGGATTCACCGTGCAAGACACATCATTGACCACGGATGTGGAAGGTTTGCTCACCTACTACCAGATGTTGCAGGAAAAACGTGCCGATATGCCTTACGAAATCGATGGCGTAGTCTATAAACTGGATGATTTCACCTTGCAGCACCGCATGGGGGCGGTAGCTCGTTCCCCGCGCTGGGCCATTGCTCACAAATTCCCGGCTGAAGAGGTGATAACTTCGGTAAATCAAATCATCTGGCAGGTCGGCCGAACCGGAGTGATTACCCCGGTTGCTGATATGCAACCGGTTGCCGTGGGCGGCGTTGTTGTGTCGCGCGCAACGCTGCACAACAACGATGAGTTACAGCGCAAACAGGTGTATGCCGGTGGCCGGGTTATCGTGCGGCGAGCCGGCGATGTGATTCCTGAAATTGTCAGGGCCGTGGATGTGGATGAGCAGGCAAAACGTCCCTCGCCCCCGCAAAACTGCCCTGTTTGCGGCGCATCGGTGTTCCGTATCGAAGGTGAAGTGGCGATCCGTTGTAGCGGTGGGCTATCCTGCCCTGCCCAGTTGAAAGAACGGCTATCTCATTTTGTTTCACGCGGAGCTATGGATATCGAGGGTATGGGTGACAAACTGATTGCCAAGCTGGTGGATGAGGGCCTGCTTGCTAATATTGCTGACCTGTATGAACTCGATTATACATCCTTGCAGGACTGGCCGGGTATGGGGGAGAAAAAAATCGCCAACCTTCAGCACGCGCTTGAACAAAGCCTCCACCGGCCTTTGTCTCGTTTTCTGCATGCGCTGGGTATTCGCCACGTTGGTACAACAACAGCAACTGGATTGGCCAGCCATTTCGTAAGGCTGGATGGCTTGATGCAGGCCACTGTAGATGAGTTGATTCATATTCCGGATGTAGGGCCTGAGGTCGCGGCCAGCATATGCAGCTTTTTTGCCGAACTACATAATCGCGATGTCATTGCCAGACTGCTGGCAGCAGGCGTGCAACCATCCGCGCCCTCGTCCGAATCTGGCAACCACCCACTGGCTGGAAAAACTGTTGTCCTGACCGGCAGTTTTACATCCATACAACGCCGCGCGGCACAGGAACAATTGCGTGCCCTCGGTGCCAGACCAACAGGGTCTGTTTCCAAAAATACCGATCTTGTCATTGCCGGAGAAAAAGCCGGCTCGAAACTTGCCAAGGCACGCGAACTCGGAGTTGAAGTAGCAACCGAACAACAATTGCTTGCATGGCTTAAC
>CAZUVA010000037.1:4118-9141 GCA_964622755.1 uncultured Zetaproteobacteria bacterium | reverse complement strand
CGCAAATCTTCCATGACGCATTTTATCAACAATGTTATGGTTCGAAGCGACAAAAATATTGAGGTGTTGATCCATGTCAGGACATAATAAATGGTCCAGTATCAAGCATAAGAAAGCGGCAACCGATGCCAAGCGTGGCAAGATTTTCACCCGCTATATTCGTGAAATCACCATTGCCGCCCGTGCCGGCGGTGATGATCCTGATGCCAACCCGCGCCTGCGAGCAGCCATTACAGCGGCCAAGGGCGTTAATATGCCCAAGGATAATATCGAGCGTGCGATCAATCGCGGTGTGGGCGGCGGTGAAGGTGCCAACATTGATGAAATCCGTTATGAAGGTTATGGACAAGGCGGCGTTGCCATTCTTGTTGACTGTATGAGCGATAACCGGAACAGAACCGTGTCGGATGTCCGCTCAGGTTTCAATAAAGGCGGCGGCAATATGGGTGAGTCCGGCTGTGTGAGCTGGATGTTTCATCAGAAAGGCCAGTTTATCTTCGACCGCGAGCAGGTCGATGAAGATCAGTTGATGGATATTGCACTGGAAGCCGGTGCGGAAGATGTGGTCGATAATGCTGAAGATGGTTGCATTGAGGTGACCTGTGATATTTCCGAATTTGGCGATGTACAGAAGGCCATTGAGGCTGCCGGACTGGAGCCTCAGGTCGGTGAAATCACCTGGATACCGGAAAACATCATCGAAGTGGAAGGTGAAGCAGCTGAAAAACTGCTGGCTCTGATCGAAAGGCTGGAAGATCTGGATGATGTGCAGAATGTTTATGCCAATTACGACATATCCGATACAGAAATGGAACGGATTCACGGTTAAAACCAACAATCAAAATCTTGAACCGCAAAGTACGCAGAGTTTCGCAGAGTAAAGGCTAAATCAGAAAAATTAGACAAATATCAATTAGCAAGTTTTTGATGAATCCCTGCGTTGTATGATCGTATGTTTGTAAACTTATGTTTCTACTTTGCGAAACTTTGCGGTGAGTACCTGTGACTGTTGGGTTAAAAAATAAAAACGGCGAAGGCAAATAGATGCGAATACTTGGCGTTGATCCCGGCTCACAGAAAACCGGCGTAGGCATCATTGATGTACAGGGGAATCACCTGACCCATGTTCACCATGCCGTGATTCGCACCGGTCAAGGTGATTTTGATGAACGCCTGCATATTCTCTTTGCCGGCCTGTCGAAGATCATTACCGCATTCAAACCGGGCAGTGCTGCTATCGAAGATGTGTTCGTTTCCAAAAATGCTGGCTCTGCCCTGAAACTCGGGCAGGCTCGCGGTGCATTGATAGCTGCCTGCGGCGCTAACGGCTTAAGAGTCGCCCCCTACTCTCCTACCAAAGTCAAACAGTCTGTCGTCGGTTTCGGGCGCGCCGATAAAGATCAGGTTGGCCACATGGTGCGCATGCTGTTGCATCCACCTGAGCCATTGCCGGAAGATGCAGCCGACGCGCTTGCCGTAGCCATCTGCCATGCGCATCATAGCCCCATGCAAAAATTGGCCCAAAACACGCGCAACAAGGGAAACCAAACATGATAGGCTGGTTATCCGGCACCATCAGGGATATTGATCCGGCCGGTACGGTATTGCTGGAAACAGGCGGTGTCGGCTATGAAATCAGCATGAGCCTGCAAACCCTGTGTAAAATGAAACAGGGAGAACGTGCTGAACTCTCTATTCATACCCATGTACGCGAAGATCAAATCACCCTGTTCGGGTTTGGCAACGGAGCCGAGCGCAGCATGTTCCGCAAACTGACGACCGTGTCCGGTATTGGTGCGCGCATGGCACTGAATCTGATGTCCGGTATGGCGACGGATGAATTTATCATAGCCATTGAAAATGCCGATGATCTGGCTATCGCCCGCACCCCCGGCATCGGTAAAAAAACAGCCCAGCGGCTGATTCTGGAGTTACAGGGTAAACTCGGCGCAATGGCTGGAAGCAGTGGCCCCGCACCATCCAATCATCATGACGAGGTGCGGTCTGCCCTGATCAATCTGGGTTATAAACCGGCTCAACTGGAGGCTGCACTGAAACAGGTGGAACCGGCTGATTTTGAAACTATGTTCCGCGCTGCATTGAAGGCACTGGGCTGATGGAAGAACATCGCGATATGGCTTTTGATCCTGCTACTGATTCGGATCGTCTGATTGATAACGTATCCACCGTTGCCGACAACTGGGATGTCGCCTTGCGGCCCAAAAGCCTCGATGAATATATCGGACAGGAAAAAATAAGGGCCAATCTGAAGATTTATATTCAGGCTGCCAGAGCACGTAACGAATCACTTGATCATGTGCTGCTGTATGGCCCGCCCGGGCTCGGAAAAACCACACTGGCCAACATTATTGCACTGGAGATGGGCGTTAATATTCGCAGCACCTCCGGACCGGTGATTGAACGTCCCGGAGATCTGGCTGCCATGCTGACCAATATTGAGGAAGGCGATGTGCTCTTTATCGATGAAATTCATCGCCTGAGTCCGCAGATTGAAGAAATCCTTTATCCGGCCATGGAAGATTTCCAGCTGGATATTGTCATTGGTCAGGGGCCGGCTGCACGCTCGATCAAGATGGATATCCCCCGTTTTACACTGATCGGTGCGACCACACGCGCCGGATTACTCACCAATCCGCTGCGTGACCGTTTCGGCGTCATTGAACGACTGGAATTTTATTCACACTCAGAACTGTCCACGATTGTCAGCCGTTCGGCCCGTCTGTTGAATATTGACACTGCAGACAGCGGTTCGGTAGAAATCGCGCGCCGTTCACGCGGTACGCCGCGAATTGCAAACAGATTGTTACGGCGTGTACGCGATTTTGCCGAAGTCGAGCATGATGGAAATATCAGCCAGGCCGTTGCCGATGCCTCACTGCAACGGCTGGAAGTCGATCATTTGGGTCTGGATCATCAGGATCGTAAATTATTAACTGTGATTATTGATAAATACAACGGTGGCCCGGTCGGGCTGGATACCCTGGCAGCTTCAATTTCAGAAGAACGCGACACCATTGAGGATGTGCTGGAACCCTATCTGATGCAGGAAGGATTGATCGCCCGCACCCCTCGCGGACGCACGGCTACACCACTGGCCTATGCACACCTGAAACGCACACTGCCGGGCACTGACAGGCAAGAGTCTTTGTTATGACAGCGTTTTCTGAAACCCTGAGCATTCGAGTCTATTATGAAGATACCGATCATGGCGGCGTAGTCTATTATGCCAACTATCTGAAATTCATGGAGCGTGCGCGCAGTGAATTTTTACGTTCGGCAGGGCTGGAACTGAACAGCATCGATGCTGAATTCGGTGTATTGTTTGCTGTCACCGAAGCCAATGTACGTTACCACAAACCGGCTGTTTTTAATGATCTGTTGACCGTGGAAAGCAGCATCACCCATCTGCGCGGGGCTCGTATTACATTCCAACAGCGCATCTTCAGGCAGCAGGATCACACACTGCTGACTGAAGCAGACATTTATCTGGCCTGTATCAACAGAAACAGCAAGGTCAGCCGCATCCCTGCCCCGGTTGCAAACTGCTTAAAAAGTCACCTGAATCCATAGGAGTTATTGATGTCTCAAGATCTATCCATTCTTCACCTTATCCTGCATGCAGGCATTATTGTTCAGGGCGTACTTGTGCTGCTGATTTTATTATCGCTGATGAGCTGGGCGGTTATTTTCAATAAATGGCGTTTTTACAGAAGAACGCGCAATGAGGCAGAATCCTTTTCGAAGGCATTCTGGAGCGGTTCGGATATGGATACCATCCTGGCGGGCATTCCCCAGCAGTATCCGGATTCGCCCCTGCCCAATATTTTTCAGTCGGGTTACCGTGAATTTATGCGTATTCGGCGAGAGGCCACCGAAAGCGCATCCGGGAAAATCGTTGCCGGTAGTGGCATTGACGGTGTTCGCAGAGCACTCGATGCGGCATATTCAAGAGAAATGGAGAAACTGTCCCGCCATCTCGCATTTCTGGCGACTGTGGGTTCCACATCGCCGTTTATCGGTCTGTTCGGCACCGTATGGGGTATCGTCAATGCCTTTCAGGGCATCGCATTAACCAAGAACACCTCGCTGATTGCCGTTGCTCCAGGTATTGCCGAAGCTCTGGTTGCAACAGCATTCGGATTGATCGCTGCTATTCCTGCTGTGGTTGCCTACAACAAGTTCTCGGCCGATCTTAAACGAACGGGTGCCAATATGGAGCAGTTCGGTTCTGAGTTCCTTAATATTGTTTCGAGGCATATTAAAAGTTAAGCCAAACTGAATGAATAAAATAGGTTAGAAACAAAGGGTAAGGGAGGAATCAATCATGTGGGCCGGACAAAGCAAATGGGATAAAGACCTGGAACCGATGGGCGAAATCAATGTCACGCCGTTGGTTGATGTCATGCTGGTATTGCTGATTATTTTTATGGTGACGGCTCCTCTGCTTACACAGGGGGTCAATATCGATCTGCCGGAGGCTGATGCTCCTTCCCTGCAACAGAATATCGAGCCACTGGTGGTCACAATTCGCGCCAATGGAAATATATATATCCAAAAACATGATATTGATATCAAACAGTTAGCCCCACGTATTCAGGCTATGCGTAAAGCAAAGCCGGATCTTCCGATATTCATTCGCGGCGATGCGAAAACGCCCTATGGACGTGTCGCAGAAGTCATGGCGCTACTGGAAAGCTCAGGCATCAAGAAGGTCGGCCTTGTCACAGAGCCGCACCACTAATATCAAACACAGTCATTCCGCAGACCTGAAATCACTGGATCTGATTTCAGCATTGCTATTCCATATCATGGTATTCACCGTGATAGGTGTGCTGATCTACTGGCAACAACAACACCGGCCCAGCGAACCCTTGAAACGCATCGAGGTGATGATGATTTCCGCCAAGGATTTAGCCAAACTGGAACAACAGGCCCGTAACAGGCCGAAACCGATAAAACATGTCAAACCGAAAAAGGTCAAGCCGAAACCCAAGGTTGTTAA
>CAZUVA010000037.1:0-4018 GCA_964622755.1 uncultured Zetaproteobacteria bacterium | reverse complement strand
AAGCCAAAACCGCCGGTGGCCAAACCCGTCGTGAAAATAAAGCCAAAGCCGGCTCCCAAAGCAAAGACAAAAGCTGTTCCCAAACCAGCACCGGTAAAGAAAAAAGCCCCTGCTCCTGCCAAGGTAAAACCCGATGAGAATTTCGATCCATTTGCACCGCTGGCTTCATCAACAGATAAAAAGGTATCAAAAAAAGCCAGCACATCACAACCTGAACTTGCTGACCTCGCCGGAAAACAGCTGTCCACGAGCGAAAAAGAGCGTTATATCGCTCTCATGCAGGCTGCTGTGCAGAAGCACTGGAAGGTGCCAGTCAGTACGAATTTCACTGATCCGCTGGTCGAAATGAGGCTGTTTCCCAGTGGCGATGTAGCATCTGTAAAAATCCTCGAAAGCTCAGGCAGTGATGTCCTTGATGCTTCCCTGATTCGCGCTATCAAGGCTGCAGCGCCATTTCAGCTACCCCGCCAGCAGTTCGAATTCTTCCGCGTCAACCGGCTCCGTTTTCACCCATTGAAATAGGATGATTATGAGCCATTTATAAAACCCGCAAGCGATGGTCGGTTTTATGTTCTCGGGACAACCCTTTCGCGATCAGCGACCATCACATCAAAGATTTCGGTGACAGGCAGTCCTCCAATGTATTGTAACTTTTGATTATTTTCCATATTAACAAGATTTGAAATTCGCGAATAACTTGAGGGAATGAGCACTTGCTGGCCCTGATCGCTGGTTCGGCTAATTCCAAAACGAATCTTCCCCCGTTCTGCAGCTGTCAGCTTACCCAATACAATTTTTGTAGCCCATATTGAACCTTGTTGTGCAAAATCGCTCAATCTCCCGACACGGTTCACAGTATCACCAAGCACAGTGAACTCGATCTGGGTTGATGTTTGAATGGTGCCAAACCACTCTTCGCCCTGATCGATACCGATATTAAGAAGTAAATCATTATCCCAATTCTTTTTGTTGCGCCATTCGTGGGAGATAACCAGCATCATATCTTTTATTTCCTGAGCACATTTAAGCGCATTAAAAACATGATTTTCTTCAGGCCGCGGGAAGAAATAGTAGACTGCGCCATCACCAACGTGTTTTCCACTGACGGCATTATATTTACGAATGATGGGTTCCATAGCCGCCCAGATAGCGTTGATGAGTTCAAAATACTCTTCCGGAGGAAGCTCCGCGCATATTTTGCAAGAGTCCTGTAGGTCAGCAAGAAGAACGGCCATATTGGTGAGATAAGGCCGCCGTTTCCGCAACAGATTACCAATCAAATGATCACGATGGGAAAGAAATTCAAACAATGACTCTTTATTATCGGTCGTTGGCAAGTAAGTAATAAACATCCCCTCACGAAAGAAACTTGCATATATTTGAGTTGTACCGCCGGGTTCTGACTGTGAAGGGAACGCCGTCTCTGTATAAACGATGGGTTTTATGTCTACAGCCTCAACTTCATCATGCAAACGTAACAGCTGAGCCAAGCCGTCATGATCAATTTTGAGATCGCTCATCAAAAGGGTTGATTTCGATAACTTTCCTTTCGCAAGGCTAAGATGGAATCTTAGAATGTCTTCAAACCCTTCGCCATTTCTGACTATTTTACTATCGAATAACAATTGGAAAATATTACGTTCATTAATACGATTGGATAATTGCCATGACGTACCAAACAGACACTCAATCGCTTCATCATTGCACCATTCCAACTGGAATTTATCGTTAATAAGATAGGCAGGATAATTAATACGATCAATAGTCAGTTTGGGGCTGTTTAAAAACATGCTGTCCAGATTTTTCGGACTGGAAGGCTTATCAGTCACCTTTACGGGTACAATACCATCTCCTTTTAGTTCCTCGGCAATTTGGGCCATGGTATAGCCCTGATTCTTCAGCGTATTGACATGCTCCAGTGTGTCTAATACCGAAGAAGGGAAGCTTCCAATCCTGGGGGCGCGCGCATTGCCGGATTCAGGTTTTTTTATAGTTGGCTTTGGCAATATGCCCAAATTAATATAGTTATTAAGTGTGGCTCTGGAAATGCCAGCTTTTTCTATGACTTCTTTACTTGTCAATGAGTCCATTATGTTCCACCCCCCATGTATTTCCCGGAAACGTCTTAGTTGGACAGTCTAAATACATATCGATAAATGTCAAGGCTGTATAATTACACTGTCTTATAATGACACATAATGTTAATTTATTTAACCACTAGATAGCTTTGTACACAGTGCATCTTTCGCATCTTCTCATGTATGTTCATCAACACTTATATACGCCTTTAATATAAAAAGAACCCTGGTTTATACACAGCCATAGACTGTCTAGACAGTATAAGCCCGGGGTTTGGCTACATGTATATGGGAACGAAGGAGACACAGGAAATAGCAAACTAAGCAGCACGTGAGGTGATATAACCGGGATAATTATCGTGCATCAGCTATATACCGTATTGACCGTGATGCGCATCGTTATGCCTTGGAGGGATGATTAACTTGGCTGGTGCTTGTGAGTCGAAATTGTTATTCTGTCTCGATGAGCCTTATCTGGTGCATAAAAAAAGGAAAAAACCGTGGATTCAAGAATGATCTGGTGGCATGCGTAGCATGTCATTGCCGGCAAAGGAAACATTGTGTTCCATATGCTGAATTGCCGATGGAACAGATTATCGCGGCTAACATTGAAGCCAAAAAAAACGGCTATCCGGTCGTTGAAGACTTTCCCCTGTTTGAAGCCGCACTGCAAAAGTAAAATAATTTCCATATCCTGTTACACAGGCTAGGAGTCTGTCGGACTTAGGGTGATCGTTGCGAGCGATGGAGAAACGAGTCAAAAATAGCATCATTTTGAGGCGCATAGTGGTAACTATGTAAGATAAATCAGGGTATTTTGGGCCATTGCACCTGCCGCGCAGTAGGTGTCTCATAAGCCCGATAGACTCCTAGAGCGGGGGGATACCCTGATGCAGCAGGTATCCCCGACTAAACGATCTACTGCTAGTATCGACCACCGTAGGATGTTTCATTACCTGTCTCTTCCCATACATAGGTCGAGTGTACATATTCGTCAGTTGGAACAAAGAATGTAACCAGATCAAAAGCACCCACTGCTGTTCTGCCTACTGTATGAGCAGTGCCTTTAAGGGTACCATAGGTTGCACCGGCTAACGCGTTATGATCACGGCTTTCATTAGCGATATTTTTGGGTATTTCGCCCCACCCTGTGGCGGTATTGGCAAGGCCGCGTGAAAACTTGGCTCCGCTGTCCGTGGCATAATCTCCGGCAAATACTGGTGTGGCCGCAAATAACAGGCCGGCTGCCAATACTGTGATTCCCGCTGTTCTATGTAAAATCATCATAATACCTCCTGATTGGGTATCGAGACACCAGGTGACAATTATTCGGCACTTATAATCCGATGCCAACATGGTAATCGAACTTGTACAGATACCTGTTATGCCTCGTATTTATTTCAGTCGATGCAAACATGCTGATGTTACAGCCTGTGATTCATGTAGTTTAATCTTCAAACATTGAGTCTTCAGACCCTTGTATTTTTTAAGCTCGGGACCTATACATAGCCTATGCTAAGAATTTTATTTCTACTTTTTATCTCTATTCCGCTGTTGGAATTATGGCTACTGATTGAAGTCGGTAGCGATATCGGAGGGCTTTCCACCATTGCCTTGTGTTTGTTTACTGCGGCGCTAGGCGGATTCCTGATCCGCTGGCAAGGCATGAGTACACTGATCGATGCACAGAAACGTATGGCGCACGGCGAAGCACCTGTTGAGCATGGCCTGCACGGACTAATGATCGCTTTTGCCGGTGTACTGCTGTTTACGCCGGGATTTATCACCGACAGCGCCGGTTTTTTGCTGTTATTCCCCCCTTTCCGACGTTTAATCATCAACAGGATGATCCCCTTCCAGCAAATCAATAACCCGCATCATACCAATCCTGCTCATGCAAATCGGGGGCAATCGGAAATTATCGATATTGAAGTCATTAC
>CAZUVA010000036.1:1690-9162 GCA_964622755.1 uncultured Zetaproteobacteria bacterium | reverse complement strand
TGGATGGGCGTACCACTGGGTGCCGCATAATCGACACCGCGATGGGCGCGTGTATAACCCAGAATCGGATGTTTGCGTTTGAGATGGAAACGGGAAGATATACGTGAGAATTTAACCGGAGCTTTCAGATAAGCCTTGCGCATGCTTTTTCCATCCGGCGTGAAATAACTGACCTTGCCATCAGCCTGTTCATAACGGACGGCCTGATATGTTTTTCCCTGATTGACGAATTGCGCTGCCATGATGTTACTCTCAAGCGTTTTCCCGTTATCGTCATAGCGTTCTTCATAGATAACCTTGAACGTATCGCCACTGCGCATATCTCTGGCAAAATCAATGTCCCATGCAAAAATATCGACCAGATTCATAGTTGTACGCTGATCCATGCCAGCTCGTTCTGCGGCACCAAACAGGCTTCCTTCAATCGCGCCTGAGGAGATTCGCTGGCGGATATATATCTTGCGGGGTTCAATATTGGCCTGCCAGTCTGTTTGATCTTTATGCTGATGCAGGTGCAACCGTTTCTCGGCATCCACATTATAGTAAAAATCAATACCCTTATCCGAATCCACGCGTTTGAAAAGCTGCCCGGCACGCACATTTTTCAACTGGTATTTCCCGTTGGCTGTCGCAATCATGCGGTGGCTTTCCGATTTGCCAAAACCCAACCGTTCCAGCGCGGCAACGGCATGATCTCCGGAGCGCAATTGCTCACGACGTATGCGCAAAGCGGTGGCAACAGCCGGGTGCACGGCATTCAGCCATTCTTCATGCGGCACGGTCATGCGGGCGCGTGCATCCTGACCCGCACCACCGATGAATAGCAGGATAAACAGAAAACCGGCCAGTGCGCCGAGTACAGGATACCAACGGGGAGAAGGGGGCAACAGCTGTGGCAGCTTGCGCTTTTTGATACGAGTCAGGCCAGATGAAAGCTTTTCTGAAAAATCATGTTTGAATGCGTTAGACAAATATATCTCCTTCCAGTTGCCAAGCTTAAGTCAGGCCCATTGCTTGTCAAAGTTTGAAACGGCAGAGTTTTGATTTTGAATGGATGTTCCGGAGAGGTTGGCATTTCCATTTACAGTCAACGGCGAAGGAGTGAACCATGCCCAGTTTTGATATTGTCAGCGAAACCGATATGCAGGAGATGAGCAATGCGGTGAATCAGGTGATCAAGGAGATTACCACCCGTTACGATTTCAAGGGTAGTAAAGCCAGTATTGAGTTGGGTGAGAATAGCATCACTGTGGTGGGCGATGACATCAATAAACTGAATACAGTAACGGAGATTCTGCGCGCCAAACTGGTGCGCCGCAAACTGGAGCCTTCATGCCTGGAATATGATGATCCTGAAGATGCCAGCGGTGCTTGCAAACGACAGGAGATTCTGATCAAGCAGGGCGTCAGCATCGAATTGGCCAAGACCATTGTCAAAGCGATCAAGCAGGAGAAAATGAAGGTTCAGGCTTCCATCCAGGGTGATCAGGTGCGTGTAACCGGCAAAAAACGCGATGATTTACAGGCTGTCATGACACTGGTTCGCGGCATGGATTCGGACAGGCCTTTATCGTTCACCAATTTCAGGGACTGATTCGCAGTAAATGTAATCAATGATGCAGATAGGCGACTGCAGGCTCATGTATCCTTTGCATCATCCCCACACTGACGATACAAATACATGAACCTGATATTGCTAACATCACTGACCATGCTGGCCTTTGCCGGTAATTCTGTGTTGTGCCGTATGGCACTTGCCGGCGAGACCATTGATGCTGCAAGTTTTACTGCCATTCGTCTGGCATCCGGCGCGTTAATGTTGGCGATATTGTTGTTGTTTCGACCGGAACTCCGGGGCCAAAGCCAAGGCAAAATATTACGGGCCGGGAGCTGGCGTTCGGCCACCTGGTTGTGTCTTTATGCGACCGGATTTTCTTTTGCCTATCTGAGTGTGAACACGGCAACAGGTGCGCTGATTCTGTTCGGCATGGTTCAACTGACCATGATGATTGCATCGCTGATTTCCGGTGAACGTCCCGGAATGCGAGCGTGGATTGGTTATGGCCTGGCAGTGGCAGGGATGGTTTTCCTGTTGCTGCCCGGTGCAAATGCACCACCGTTGTGGGGCGCTCTGCTGATGGCTATTGCAGGCGCGGCATGGGGTATGTACTCCCTGCATGGCAGGGGGTCAGAGAATCCATTGGCGCAAACTGCCGGTAATTTTCTGATGACTCTGCCGATGTCTGCGACCATGCTGTTGTTTTCACTGAATCGACTGCACGGAAATATCGACGGTGTGATGCTGGCAATCGCTTCAGGCGCACTGGCCTCGGGGCTGGGTTATGCACTCTGGTATCATGTGGTCAGCAGAATGAGTGGGGCAACGGCGGCTACCGTACAATTATCCGTACCGCTGCTGGCGGCGGTCGGAGGCGTGCTGGTGATGCAGGAACCGATCACACTGCATCTCGCCATGACCAGCATGATGATTCTTGGCGGTATCGCACTGGTGACCATGAAACAGCCGGTTCGTTGATTGCTCTCGAAACCGTGGATCGTGACATTACTTCTACGAGACCTCTGCACCATGCCCCCCTTTGCGTTATATCTGCGTTGAAAAATTATGAAATCCTCATTTGCAGCAAGCAAACTGCGGTTCCATAGATTTTTTCGCCTTGATTCGCTCCAAAATGAACGATGGTGCAGAGGTCTCTCTACTATAATTCTATCGCTGAAACCTCACTATTGATGTGTCAGAGTACAGTCATGGAAATGAGTAGCATAAAAACATCCATCGTGGATAAAGCGTATGAACACGGTTTTGCACTATGCCGGGTGACGCAGCCGCAGATCTCCGGATTGCATGGCCGAGCTCTGCATAGCTGGGTACAATCGGGTATGCAGGGCAATATGGACTGGATGGCTGAAGAAACGCGTATGCATCGCCGCAAAAGTCCTGAGTCCATGCTGGAAGGAGTATGCTCAATAATCACGCTGGCGATGCCTTATACACCGCCACAATATACATTAGATATAGCCAATGACGCATCAGACAGGGGCGTGGTGACGGCGTATGCGCATGGCGATGATTATCACGAAGTGATGAAAAAACGGCTTAGGGCATTGGCGGCTGAACTGGATGTGTTGATGGGGAAACATGACCAACGGGTGTTTGTTGATACTGCGCCTGTGCTGGAACATGCTCTGGCTGAAAGAGCGGGGCTGGGCTGGCAAGGTAAGCATTCGCTGACCATTCACCGGCAACTGGGCTCGTGGTTTTTGCTAGGGGAAATCTTTACCACAGCTGAAATTGAACCGGACGGGCCGGCTGTCAATCACTGCGGGACTTGCTCGGCCTGTATGGATGTTTGTCCGACAAAAGCAATTGTCGCACCATACGTGGTGGATGCAAGACTGTGCATTTCCTATCTGACCATCGAGTTTGATGGCTTTATTCCGCGCCATTTGCGACCATTGATGGGTAATCGGATTTATGGATGTGATGACTGTCAGGTTGTGTGTCCATGGAATTCGCATGCAGCGAGTCAGCCGGTTACAATAGATGATCTCCTTAAACCTCGAGGGGAGAATCATTTACCCGATCTTGCTAGTCTGCTGCATCTGGATGAGGATAAATTCCGGCAGCGGTTCCGAAAATCGCCCATTCGGCGAACCAAACGGCGTGGTTTGTTGCGTAACGTCTGCATCGCCATGGGAAACTCCGGCCATGCTGGATTTGTGGATGATCTGATGCATATATTGGACGATGATGAACCGTTGATTCGTGGCCACGCTGCCTGGGCCTTGGGGCGCTTGGCAGATGATCAGAATCAGCAGCGCATCGAAACGCTTATGCGTGCTCGTTCTATGCAGGAAAAAAACGTTCATGTACTTGAAGAAATATCTCTATCTATACAAACCATAAGGAGAAAGAATGACGATGCCTAAAGCTTTTATTTTTGATCTGGACGGTACGCTGGTGGATGCACTGCCGGATATTCAGGCCAATGCCAACCGGGCGCTGGAGTCGCTTGGTTATGAGTTGCGCTTGAGTTTGAAGGAGACGCAGCCGCATGTTGGCGGCGGGGCGCACAAGCTGGCATCCAATGTGCTGGGATTGCCCATGGAGCATAAGGAAACCATGGCATTGTATCATGCATTTGCTGATATTTATGAGCAGCACCCGGCCGATTTTGGCAAGCCTTTTCCCGGTGTGATGACTGTACTGGATACACTCAGAGATAAAGGTATTCCCGTTTCATGTGTAACAGCGAAACCGGCCAAGGCACGCATCAAAGTGCTGGATGTGCTGGGGTTGACCCCGTATCTGACGCTTGCGTTATCGCCTGAGGATGGTTTTGCCAAGAAACCTGCGCCGGACATGTTATGGCAATGCTGTAAAGCCATGGGCGTGGATGCGTCCGAGACGGTCATGGTAGGGGATACCCGCTTTGATGTTGAAGCCGGCTTCAATGCCGGGTGTCATACGGTTGCCTTTGCCGAACACGGTTATCAGGATGTGCCGACTGAATATGCGGATCGGGTTGTCTCGCTGTCTGAATTCACTGATCTGCTGAAGTTAATTGATAGCTGACAGATTGCTTGCTGATACCAAACTGACCGGCATCTACGCCATTCTTCCGGCTGATCTGGACACGGCTGATCTGCTGGCCAAAGCGGAAGCTTGTCTGAGGGGCGGTGTGCGAATCCTGCAATACCGCGATAAAAAGCAGGGCTATAAGCGGCAAATCAAACGCGCCAAAGCGTTACGGCAGTTGACCCATGACTATAAGGCGCAATTTATCATCAACGATTCGGTGCCGCTGGCCTGTGATGCCGAGGCAGACGGCGTGCATCTGGGCCGCGATGATGCGCCCAATCTTATCCAGCTCAGGAATACAGTGGGTAATGATTTTCTTATCGGCATTACCTGTCGGGCAGATGCAGCTTTTGCCAAATCAGCCCTGAAAGACGGAGCCGATTATGTCTCCTTTGGAGCGGTGTGGAAAACGCATTCCAAGCCTGAAGTGCCGGAAATTGGATTAAATCGGCTGGCCAAGGCGCGGCAGATATTTCCCGATGCCAATCTCTGCGCTATTGGCGGCATTACGCTGAACAATATTGCGCCGGTGAAAGCGGCCGGGGCTGATTGTGCGGCAGTGATTTCCGGCTTGTTTGCGGCTGATGATATTCAAATCCGGGCGGAAAAACTGGTGGAGATATGGAATAGGGCATGAGTGCTTCGATCATTACACGTCCTGTCTGCCTGACCATCAGCGGCTCGGATTCCTGCGGCGGGGCAGGAGTTCAGGCTGATTTACGTGTGTTTGATGCTCTGGATGTGCATGGTTGTTCAGCCGTTACTGCGTTAACGGCTCAGAACCCGTTGGCAATTACCCGCATCGAGCCTGTATCACTGGCCCAACTGGATGCTGAAATACATGCCGTGTTTGATTATTATGATGTTGCCGTGGTCAAAACCGGCATGCTGGTTGATGCTGAACATATTGCCCTGATTTCGGCGTTATTATCCCAACTGCATCGTGGGGCGCTGGTGATTGATCCGGTGCTGAAATCCAGCACCGGAAGGCTCCTGTTGGATACAGGCGCTATCGGCACATTGATTGATGCGCTGGTGCCACTGGCTACGTTGATCACCCCCAATTTTGATGAAGCCGATGTTCTGTGTGGCAAATGCACTGAGCCTTCCAGCGCAACAGCCATGGAGATGGCTGACAGGTTTAATTGTGCTGTTCTGCTGACCGGCGGGCACAATGAGAGCGAACAGCTTACTGATCGATTATGTGATAACGATGGTATACTGCATGAGTTCAGGCATGCCAGACAAGCATGGAATCAGAATCAGCGGCATGGTACGGGCTGTCGGCTGGCTTCTGCCATTAGCGCAAATCTGGCTTATGGAAAGTCGCTAACTCAAGCTGTCGAAACTGCTATTACTTATCTGCAACACTGATTTTGATTCAAGGAACGCTGAATAAGTGTGTCCTGCATTTATTTTATAGCACAAAGAAAAGTGTTATTTCCCCTTTGCCAGTCTTTGCGCCATTAGTGCTGCTGACTCTTATGCTTAAAATTTCATAACTTATTGAAATTAAAGAGGAAAATAGAAAAAGCTTTATTTTTTCGGTGGTGACGCTATAGTGCGCCACCGTTTTTGCAGGCTGGGTACGAACTCTAGGTCTGCTTTTCTTTTGGAGGTTTAGATGGTTAAACTATATTCCGATCCGCATTGTCCGAATTCGCACCGTACGCGTATCGTACTGGCTGAAAAGGAGTTGCCGGTCGAAACAACTGAACTGGAAGCAGATAACCTTCCGGCTGATTTTCTCAAAATCAACCCGTATGGCAAACTTCCAACCGTGATTGATCGGGATATCGTTTTTTTCGAATCTTCCGTTGTTAATGAATATCTGGATGAACGCTATCCGCATCCGCCGTTAAAACCGGGCTCACCAGCCGAGCGCGCCCAGATGCGCCTTGCAGTCCTTCAACTGGAGCGCGAACTGTACCCGCTGTATATCGATACCCAGAACAGTCGCAAGAAAAAAGAAGCTGTTGGCAAGATCAAGGCTTATCTCGAATCGCTAGATTCCTATCTGGGCCGTCAGAAATATTTCATCGGCGAGCAATATACGCTGGCGGATGTAACATTAATGCCGATTTTATGGCGTCTGGAATCCATTGGCGTGGACACTGCCAACTGGAATAATCTTGAGGATTATATGGATCGTTTGTTTGAACGACCAGCCTTTGAGCGTTCATTGTCTGAATTTGAGCAGATGTTGAGGGATTATTAAGAAAGCACCGATTCTATCGACTGAACTATCGATTGAACCTTTCAGTGTAGTGTCACTTTAAGTGAACCACACGTATGGTTAGCATACGCTCAGGAAACATGTACGAGCTTCACATGTGAGAGGGGGTCTTCATTGTTTGATGTTATTAAACCGGGTGATCCAGACTGGGGTGAAACTACCGCTTACATTCAGGATACTTACGCCAGGGCCTATGACGCCAACATTGATTCCTTCATGCCACGTATTATGCGTGTCAGCAATGCCGACGGCGATTACAGAGCAGTGATGGGTTTTCGGCTGGCCGGAGAGGAACGTCTGTTTCTTGAGAATTATCTGGATGATCCGATTGAAGATGTAATTTCGCACTATCTTGGCAAACCGGTCAAACGCTCCGAAATTATTGAAGTGGGCAATCTGGCCGAAGCCGAACCAGGTGATGCGCGCATGGCGCTGGTTGGCGGTACGGCCTATATGTGGTCGCTGGGTTGTCGTTGGTTGGTATTTACCGGCGTGTCGCGTATGCGTAATTCTTTTCGTCGTCTCGGACTGGATATCTGGGAATTGATGGCGGCTGATGAAAAAATGTTGTCGCCTGAAGAAGTCGCCAAATGGGGAACCTATTATCAGAGTAATCCGGTGGTTTGTTTTGGCGAT
>CAZUVA010000036.1:0-1590 GCA_964622755.1 uncultured Zetaproteobacteria bacterium | reverse complement strand
GGTGCTTGAGGCGCTGGAGCGCCATGCCATCGAACGACCCGAATATATTGCGCTGGATTCGGGAAAAGAACAACTCACCTATAAACAATTATTGACTGCTGTAACCACACTGTCTGAGGATATAAAACAATCCGGTGTGCATGCGTTGGCTTTGGCGGCGGATAACTCGCCGAACTGGGCGGTGGCTGATCTGGCATGTATCAAAGCCGAAATCCCGCTGATTCCTGTACCCCATTTCTTTTCTCCGACCCAGATCGGACATCTGCTTGTGCATGCTGGCGTTGATGCCGTGCTTACAGATAGAGCGGATTCGGTTGCCATGTTGCTGGCCGGTTTAGCTGTCGGGAAACAGCCGGCGGAAAAGATTTCCAATGCACTGGATTTGATTGCGATTCAAACGCCGGCTGTCGCCTTGCCGGATGATTGCGCAAAAATCACTTTTACGTCCGGTTCCACGGGCGAACCCAAAGGCGTGTGTTTAAGCCAGTACGGCATGGAAACGGTAGCGCTGTCGCTGCTCGAATCGACCGGTGCCTGCGCTGAAGACCGCCACCTGTCGCTGCTGCCTTACGCCACGCTGCTGGAGAATATCGGCGGACTGTATGCGCCGCTGTTAGCTGGCGCTACGATTGTTGTTCCGGGTATGGCTGGCGTCGGCATGAGCGGTGCAGCGGGTCTGGATATCGGGCGATTTGTCAGCGCGTTGCATCGTTCTGCTGCGACAACCTGCATTATGATTCCCCAGATGTTGCATGCGCTGATTGCGGCGCTTGAACAGGGTAGCGAGCAGCCTGCCGATTTGCGCTACATCGCGGTTGGCGGCGCGTCCGTATCACCGGTTCTGCTGGAACGCGCGGCGGCGTTCAAACTGCCGGTATTCGAAGGTTATGGATTATCGGAAGCAGCCAGCGTGGTCGCCGTGAACAGCGCGGGCGCATGCAAGCCCGGCAGCGTGGGCAAAGCCTTGCCGCATGTGGATTTGAAGTTCGCTGACGATGGAGAGATTCTGGTGCGCGGCTCCCTGTTTTCCGGTTATCTCGGCGATGCGGGTCGAGGCGAAGACGAATACTGGCCAACCGGTGATATCGGTTATCTGGACGAAGACGGTTTCCTTTATCTCAGCGGCCGCAAGAAACATATTTTTATCACCGCATTCGGTCGCAATGTATCGCCGGAATGGGTGGAGCGGGAATTGTCCATTGAGTCAGCCATTGCCCAGTGTTGTGTGTTCGGGGAAGCGCGCCCGTTTAATGTTGCTGTCATCGTCATGCGTGAGGCTGCAAACATTGAAATGGCGCAGCAGGCGGTGGGTTCCGCCAATGCGCGTTTGCCGGATTATGCGCGTGTTTCACAATGGGTGATTGCGGATGAAGCATTCAGTGTGAGTAATGGTTTGTGGACGGGCACCGGCAGGCCGAGAAGAGAACATATTTTCAATGCTTACGCGGTCAGAATAAATTTATTGTATGAGGAGAGCTGAATGGCATTTTATGATGAGTTAATTGCAGCTACAGAAAATGAGCGCAATGATTTATTAACCATCCCGTTTATTCGCATGGGAGCAGAGGGGGAATTATCACTTGAGAGTTA
>CAZUVA010000035.1:0-9266 GCA_964622755.1 uncultured Zetaproteobacteria bacterium | reverse complement strand
TATCTCATTGTCAGATATTGCATTTCTGATGGATGCCCCATATGAGCCGGAAGTCTTCGAATACGACATTGATGATAGCACGGAGAATTTCTGATCCAGCGTTCTTGATAAATAATCCTAGAAAAAGTAGTTGGATGCACGCACAGGGTGTAAGATATTGATTTGAAGGGCGTAATGAAAAAAAGCGTTGTCACCTTGTTGGTGATGAGCACTTTTTTCATATAGCCAAGTGAATCAAGAGGGTGCGCTATGGATGTACGGGAAACTGCTTTTTCTAGGATAATTCTGATACACAGGTATTGACCCCTTGCGGGCATACGACATGATTGCCGCATGCCCGCTGACATAGATAACCTGGACAGAACCCCGCTAAGCGTTACCGGGCTGACAGCTCGTATCAAACAGATGCTGGAGATCGGTTTTGCCAAAGTGGAAGTGACAGGTGAAGTATCCCGCCTGACCCGGCCATCATCCGGTCACTTCTATTTCACCATTAAGGATACGCATGCAGCTATTTCCGCTGTTATCTGGCGTTCCACCGTCTTGCGATTGAAAAAGCTGCCGGAAGAAGGCGGAGAATTCATCTTCAGCGGCCATATCAGTCTCTATGAACCGCGTGGTTCCTATCAACTGGTGGTCAGCCGTGTTGAAGCAGCCGGCTCCGGCAAGCTGGCAGCGGAATATGAACGTCGTAAACAGGAATATGTCAGGCGTGGCTGGTTCGATACGGCGCGTAAAAAGGTCATCCCCCCGCTGCCGGAACACATCGGAATTATTACATCCCCCACAGCAGCAGCATTCGGGGATGTCAAAAAAGTGCTGACCACGCGCCCGGCATGGTTACAGATTACACTGGCGCCAGCACTGGTGCAGGGAAAAGCAGCGCCTGCAAGCATTGCCGAAGCTATAAGAAAAATTGGCAGCATGGACAAGCCGCCTGATATTATTTTGCTGGTACGCGGCGGTGGCAGTATCGAAGACCTGTGGTGCTTCAACGATGAAACCGTTGTCAAAACGATTGTGGACTGCCCGATACCAATCATTTCAGGCATTGGTCATGAAATCGACGCCACACTGGCCGATCTGGCAGCTGATCTTCGCGCTGCCACGCCTTCCAATGCAGCTGAAATTTGCTGCCCTGCAAGGGAGGAACTGCACAAACACATACCTAAACTTGCCTCCCTCAACCAACTACTTGGACAACGGCTGCTACAAATGCGCCGGGATCAGGACTCACTGATTCAGCGTCAAACCCATATTTGGCAACGCAGTACAGATGCATGTTATCATAGCACCGGGCAATTGCGATCGCGTCTCGAACACGCCGCCCATCTCGGCCTGAAACAACTGCAGACTCCCCTGCGCTTGCTGGAAAAACGTCTGATACCGCTGCAGCCAGTACAGCGCCTGCAACAGCAGCATCTGTTTCAGGCAAATCAAACCAGCAATCTGCACCAAAATATGTTCATATTGTTACGAAACCGGCAACAGTCGATGGCCAAAATAAGCACACAGTTAAAAACACAGACACAGCACATTCAGTTGAAACGGCAACAGCTTGTCGTTTTGTGCGGCAAGCTTAAGGAACTGGATCCAACCCGGGTTCTGGAACGCGGTTATAACATGAGTTATACAGCCGATGGTCGATTGATCACACATGTGACAGAACTGGCACAGGGTAAGGACATGTTTGTACGTTTCCGCGATGGAACAGCCAAAACAACAGTGAAATCAATTCAGGAGAAATCAGCATGAAAATCATTACCTATCTCATTCCGACCCTATTATTCTGCAGTACCCTTTTCTGCGCCAATACCGCCTTCGCAGCCACATGGAGTGGTATACAGGGAGATGTAGTAAGCGTGGAAACAACATACGCCGGCGACAAACTGGAACTGACGTGTTTTGGAAAAAACTGGCCGCTCAAGTCACTGGGTCATGGTGCATGGCGTGGCTGGATCGGCATCGATCTGAAAAAGAAACCGGGCAAATACAATATCATGTGGAAATCAGCAAAAGACGCCGTTGCCAATGATTTTCTCGAAGTGACCAAGGGAACATTTCGCGTTTCCCATATCGAGGTAACGAAGAAAATGGCTGTTTTTGATAAAAAAACCCTGGCTCGAATCCGAACCGAGGTCAAAGCACTGAAAGCCACCTATATTGAGAAAGTGGATGCCAACCCAGATGTGAAAATGAGCGGCAGACCTATCGAAGGCATCGTTTCCACGCCATTCGGCGCCCAGCGTTATGTTAATGGCGAACCACGCTCACCGCACTCGGGTATTGATATTGCAGCGCCAGCCGGCACTGCGATTAAAACACCACTGGCCGGACGCGTGCTGCTGGTCGCTGATATGTATCTGAATGGTAAAACGGTAGCTATCGGACATGGAAATGGACTAGTCTCCGTCTATTCACATATGCAATCGATAGCAGTAAACAAGGGGGCCTGGCTTGAAACCCGACAAAAAATTGGCGAAGTTGGCGCCACAGGCCGTGCAACAGGCCCGCATCTGCACTGGGGGGTACGCTTTAATAATGCCCGCGTGAATCCTGATAGTTTGCTATAGTGTGCACTGGAAATCACACAAACTGGAAAATGTTGACGCAGACTGCAGTTCCAGACAGCGTTATCTGGGGAGATGACAAACATGGAAGTTAAGGCATTGATTATTGATGATGAAGATTCGATCCAGGGTATCCTGTCGGCATTTTTCAATCGTTATGTCAGTGATAAAAACATGCAGAGTGATATCGCCTGCATGGGTGATCCGGTTCAGAGTCTGTTTGAACTGACCACGCATGGTGACGAGTATCAGGTGATTCTGCTTGATGTGCGCATTCCCAGATTATCCGGTGATGAAATTTACAGTTCGCTGGAACAGGTCAATCCGGGCATCCTGGATCGTATCATCTTCGTAACCGGCTACCCTGAGGACTTGTACGAACGTTTTCCGGGTAAGGAATTCAATGTCCTGCAAAAACCGTTCCGCTACAACAGCTTTGCCGAAAAACTGGATTGCCTTTTCGGCAATTGATCATCTGACCCATGCCGGAAACAGAACAATGGCAAGCCTCACTGCCTGAACAGCGTACAGCGTGGGGCCTTGCAGCATGCTGTATTATTCTCGTATTTCTGGCCTCTGTACGACCTGAATGGTTTGAACTTCCAGTTCCAGCACCGCAACAACAAACTATCAAAAAAGTACAGGCCAAAAAAGCACCACATGCACCCCCTGTCATACAGCACCATCCAGTGAAAACGCAGCTTAAAACACACAAGATTCAACCGAAACCCAAAAAACCACCCGCTATGGTGACACCACCCCGTTCTGTTTCAGACACGGCGACCATTGGCAACGGCTTTTATGTCCAACTGGGTGCATTCCATGAGCGTCCCCGTGCTCAGGGGCTGACTGACCAGTTGAAACGAAAAGGATGGAATGCTGTTATTTCGGTCAGGAAGAACGGACTATATGCTGTATGGGTCGGCCCGAAGAAGACACGCACCTCTGCCGAGAAACTGTTAAAAACCATTCAACGTAAACTGAAAATCAAGGGCTTTATTGTTCATCAGAAAAACGCATGAACACAGGATCGCGACGATTGCTAAATGATGCCTGAACAAGGCGTGATCGCCGCCGGTCATGCGGCCACTGCTGATGCCGGCGCTACCATATTGCGTGCCGGCGGCAATGCCGTGGATGCTGCCATTGCGGCAGTATGTACATCTTTTTGCGCTGAACCGGTACTGACTGCTGCCGGCGGCGGCGGTTTTATGCTGGTTGCAGCGCCGCATCAGCGTCCCGCACTCTACGATGGATTTGCCCGGATGCCGGGTTGTATGATCAAAGATGACGACCGGCTCTCCGGATTTTCCACAACATTGAAAGCCGTGCCGATTGATTTTGGCGATACCGTGCAAACCTTCCATATTGGCCAGGCCTCAGTCGGCACGCCGTCATTGCTGGCCATGCTCTTTGAAGCTCATCGACGGCACGGGAAACTACCTCTGCTGGAAGCATTAACACCGGGCATCGAAGCGGCCAGAACCGGCATCCGGTTGAATCATCTTCAGGCTTCATTCATCAAACTTTTGCAGCCGATTCTGAGTGGTTCAGAACCCTGCAAATCACTGCATGCGCCTGCCGGAAAATTGCTGGTCGAAGGTGACTGTTTCCGCAATTCCGATCTGGCCAATACCCTTGAAATGCTTGCCATCGAAGGTATTGATGAAATGTATCATGGTGATCTGGCGCGCTCGATTGTCACCGCCTGCACGCCCCACGGGCTGCTTGGCATGGATGATATGCGTGCCCGTCAGGTTAATATCCGCACGCCTTTATCCACACCTATGTTTGGTGGAACCCTGCTGACCAACCCGCCACCTTCTTCCGGCGGTCTGTTGATAACATTTGCCGCCTGTCTGCTTGATCGTCTTTCAGTTCATGATGAAACAGCAAAAATACCATGGCCTGTATTAACGACAGAAGCTTTGTATGCAGCCAGCAATATACGATATCAAGGGCTGGATGCCCGCATTCATGAACGTAATATTGAATCGGAGATATTGAACAGCCACGTATTGCAGACTCAAATGGATAATATTCTCCAGCGTCTGCGAGGATTTGCACGGGATCAGGCTAACGAACCGGCCAACCGGCACGGCAGTACGACGCATATCAGCATTGTGGACAAGGATGGCATGGCTGTTTCGCTGACCACCAGCAATGGTGAAGGTTCTGGCATCGTCGTACCCGGAACCGGTATTCATCTGAACAACATGCTGGGTGAGGAAGATATCAATCCGTTGGGATTCCATGCCTTGCCCAGTGGAAGCGCACTCTCCTCAATGATGGCACCATCTATTTTTATGAAAAATGGGCGCCCGGCTATTGTCCTTGGCAGCGGAGGCTCCAACCGTCTGCGCGGTGCTATACTGCAGGTACTGACACGCCATCTGTTGCTGGGTCAGGATATTGAGGAAGCTGTGCATGCGCCTCGTCTGCATAATGAAGGTGGCAGGCTTGATATTGAACCGGATTTTTTATCCAGTCATGAGAAAGAACAACTCATGCAACTGGGGTGGAAGCTCAATCCATGGCAACAGCAGAGCGTCTATTTCGGCGGAGTCAATGCCATCAGCTGCGATATTCAAGGGCAATTGCACGCCAGCGGCGACCCGCGTCGCGGCGGCGCAGTTAGGGCCGTCACATGAATACTGTATTGATTGCATTCGGTGGTAATCTCGGTGATGTATTATCGAACTTCCGGGCTGCCCGCCACAGCGTCTCACAACTGGCCGGCACGCATCTCACCGATTCATCGCTGTTGTATCGCACGCCCCCGCTTGGCCCGGCAGGCCAACCGGATTATTTTAATGCCATGATTGCAGCCGAATCGGAACTGGAACCTCTCGATCTGCTAACAGCGATACAAATCATTGAAACACAACATGGACGCATCCGCGCAGAACGCTGGGGGCCGCGCACCCTTGATCTGGATATCATCGCCATAGATTCACTGATGATCGATGGTGATCGATTGAGCATCCCTCATCCGCAGATGCATCATCGCCAGTTTGTATTGCGGCCTCTATGCGACATCGCACCAAACTGGCAACATCCCGGACTGAACAGGACAGCATCGCAGTTATTAAACGCACTACTATTGGCTGGAGAACCGGCTTTACCACAGGGGATAGCATGGTAGAAAAAAAGAAACTTACCGAAAGAGGACGACCACTGAGCCAGTGCCATATTGCGATTGAAGGTGCAATCGGCGTGGGAAAAACCACACTGGCACAAAAACTGGCCGACAAAATAGGCTCTGGAACTTTTTTTGAACAGGTCGACGATAACCCCTTCATCGAGTTGTTTTATCAGGATCCATCCCGCCACGCACTGTCTGTTCAGCTTTCATTTCTGTTCTCGCGTCTGAAACAGTGGCAAACGCTGCATCAGCAAGATCTGTTCAGTAAGGGTGTGGTAAGCGATTACCTCTTCGCCAAGGATCATATCTTCGCTACCGTGACACTCTCCGATGAAGAACTGGCCCTGTATGAGCAGGTCGCGCGCCTGATCCAGGTGGATATTCATCGTCCCGATCTGGTGATTTACCTGCAATCCAAACCGAATGTTATCATGGAGCGCATCCGTCGCCGTAATCGCAGCATCGAACGCGGCCTGAAAATGGATTACCTGCAACAGGTTATCAATGCCTATGATCAGTATTTTTTCCATTATCAGGAAGTACCGCTGTTGATTGTGCAGACCGATCGCATGAATTTTGCCGATAGCGAAGAAGCAGTAGATACCCTGATCGAACGAATCGGCAACATGACTTCGAAAACTGAATTCTGGGCTGATTACAGCTAACGCTCTTGCTACAAGGGCCTGTTAACCCCGCCCGTTTTCTTGTCGCTCATCGTGGTGATCAGGCCTGTGCGACTGAAAACACGCTGGCCGCTTTTTCAACTGCTGCCAGAGCCAGCGCCTACTTTCTGGAATGCGATATCCAGTTTACAAAAGATTTTGTACCGCTTGTATTGCACGATAACTGGCTTGGAAAAGTTAACATTGGCAGCACTGCCAAAGCCTCCCAACTCACATATTCCGAACTACTCGAGCAAATACCTTCAACGTATCCGCTACTCACCTTCAAAGCGCTATTGCAATGGCTGGCACACTATCCGGACATCACCCTGTTTGTAGAGCTGAAACCACCCATCCTGCGCAGGAAATCGCCGACATGGGTTGTTCACACTATTCTGTCCGTGATTCCTGATACGCTGCAATCACAAATTATACTGATCAGCCAATCAGCGCTACTGGTCGAGGCATGCAGCCATCAATTCATCGGCCATGCAGGATGGGTATCGGAACATCATCGCGTTCCGAATGCTGCCTTTTCATATCTGTTTCTTCCGGCCAGCCGCGCCGAGGAAGCAACGGTTTGGCAAAAGCGCGGCGTGATCTGTGTCGTATATACTGTTGATGATGCAGGACAGGCCAAGGCGCTATTATCCAACGGCATTGATCTGATCGAAACCAATGATTTTGGCCGCATGAAGAAGGAACTCGCGAATGACTGATGTTGATATACTGATCATCGGAGGCGGCATTGCCGGTGTCGGCACGGCTCAGGCTGCAGCGGCAGCCGGTCATTCGGTGCTGCTAGTAGAGCAGAATACCATTGCCTCCGCCACCTCCAGCAATTCCACCAAACTTATCCACGGCGGTCTGCGTTATCTGGAGTCCATGCAAATGAAGCTTGTTTATGAGGCTTTGCGTGAACGCGAACTGCTGCTAAAGCTGGCACCCGGACTGGTCAGCCGGGAATGGTTCTATATCCCTGTTTATCGGCACAGTAAAAGGCCGGCATGGATGGTGAATATTGGTTTGGCACTCTACTGGGCATTATCCCTTGGGCGATCCCGTTTCAAATCCATCCCCAGAAAACAGTGGCATTCGGTCATTCCCGGCCTGAACACCGAACAAATGACCGCCCTGCTCGCCTATGAGGATGCTGCCACCGATGATGCACTGCTGACCCAGGCAGTTGCCAGATCAGCCGAACAACTTGGTGCAGAAATTCAGCAACACACCGTATTTATCAGTGCCGCATTTCAAAATGACAGGTGGCTTATCCAACTTGCCCCGGCAGGGCAGACTTCGAAAACAGAAGTCAGGGCAAAAATTCTGATCAATGCGGCCGGGCCTTGGGTCAACACGGTCAGAGATCAAATCACGCCTCTGCCTCCCGAACAGAACATCAGCCTTGTTCAGGGCACCCACCTGTTACTTGATCGCCCGTGCCCTGCCTTTATTTATGTTGAATCCGAGGATGGCAGGGTGATGTTTTTCCGGCCATGGCAGGATGGGACGCTGGCCGGCACCACCGAAACCGGTTTTCACGGCGATCCAGCCGATGTCCATGCAAGCAAGGAAGAAGTGGCTAGCATTCTCGCAACCTATAATCGTTACTTTCCTGACAACCCCTGTTCCGAACCAAACATCCTGAAATACTATTGCGGTATCCGCGTGCTGCCACAACATTCAGACACAGCCTTTTCGGCCAGCCGCAGCGCAATGCTGACCTGTGACCACAAAGACAAACCTTCATATATTGCGATTTATGGTGGAAAACTGACCACCTACCGCAAGAAAGCAGAAAAAGTGGAATGCCTGATTTCCCGCCGGCTACCAGGCAAACGAAAAGCGAACACAGCCAACATCCGCTTGAAGTACAGATAGCCGAAACAATCAAAACTTTAGGAACGAAAAGCATGCTGAGTTTGCTCCGGGCAGCCTCCCCCTCCTAAGGCTTGGTGGAATTCATGAATCGTGCGGGCTAGGGTTCGAGCATCCTGAAAGACGGTACCCAAGCTGTTCACGCAGCCGGACTGAAGTGGAAAGGAAGATATGAGCAAACTTAAACCAGTCACTGCAGCGACGCTGTTGCGCGCCATGCAGCATGACGAAAAAACCGTATGGTTGACGGCTTATGATGCCGTTTCAGCCGCCATTGCTGAAGCTTCCGGAGTAGAAGTGCTGCTCGTTGGGGATTCACTCGGCATGGTATATCTGGGCTTTGATTCCACCCTTCCCGTTACACTTGATCACATGATTCATCATACCGCTGCCGTTGTGCGTGGCCGCCGGAATGCATGGGTGGTCTGCGACCTTCCCTTTGGAACTTACCAGAAATCACCTGAACAGGCCTTTGAATCAAGCGTACGCGTATTACAGGAGACCGGCTGCGATGCGGTGAAAATCGAAGGTGGAGAACACATGGCCGCAACGATTCGCTTTCTGTCCGAGCGCGGTATTGCTGTGGTTGCCCATATCGGACTGACACCGCAATCGGTGAAAAAATTCGGATCCTACGGCAAACGCGGCAAGGATCAGGCTGAACGCATCCAACTTCTCAAGGATGCGGAAGCAATCAATAGCGCCGGTGCTGTGAGCCTTGTGCTGGAAAATATCCCCGCCGATCTGGCTGCTGAAATCACGGCTTCTGTAGATATCCCGACTGTCGGAATCGGCGCCGGTGCCGCTTGTGATGCCCAGGTTCTGGTGTGGAACGATTTATTAGGTATATCCGAATCCAACCCTCCGTTTGCTCCGGCATACGCTCATGTGCGTGACATCATGACAGATGCCATTTCCAGCTGGGTCGCCGACGTCAAATCCAACTCTTTTCCCAAATGAGAATTGCCCGGACTACAACAGAAATCCGCCGCCAGTTAAAACCACTGCGTA
>CAZUVA010000034.1:0-9579 GCA_964622755.1 uncultured Zetaproteobacteria bacterium | reverse complement strand
TAACCTGGTGTTTTTGCATTAGGTTTTCACGCAAATCAGGCTGTGTTACGACAGCCTTTTGTTGGTTCATTTTCAAGGGTTTATCCGAAGCGACCAGTAAAAAATATGACGACTTTACATACAAAAGGGCGCAATGCCTGAAACTCTGCTGCAAAGAACGAAGGATAATATCACTGCCTGCATCCCCAATGCGCGAATCCATCCATGTCACATAGACGCCATCATTGTTTAATCGCGTTTTCACATCATCAAAAAAGTCCCGAGTGTAAAGTTTCGATGAACTAAAGTAGAGCGGCGTAGTTACTGTATTCAAAATTAGGGAGTATTGTTTTTCGCCTGATTTTATGAAATGAATGGCATCATCTACGGTAATATTAACGTGGGAATTATGCTCAATATCGAAATTCCATGCCGCCATACGGAACAGGTTTTTCCGCACTACCGGATTGATTTCCACCACATCGGTTTGCTCAAAAAATAGTCCCACTGTCGATGCAGTGGCACCACTTCCCAGCCCCAGCACCAGCGCATCATCCAGTTTCGGTGCAAACAGGGTCGAAAGTGCACCGACAATTTTTTCGGAAGGATTATTCAGTGGAATGCTGATATAACCATTGATAAAAAAGTATGGATCACCATCCATCCAGTTGATAGCGAATACATCCTGATACCCCTTGAAACGCTCGGCAGAACCAACATTCTGACGCGCCTCGGTCAGTTCATCCGAATCTTTAAAATTGGTGTAGCTCAAATAGAGCAGGTCTTCATCCCATTGTTGCAGGTATATTCCTCCCATCACTGCTATTGCTACTGATGCAGCTGTCAGACTGCGTAGACGAAAACGTTGATAGATAACAATCGCTGACACGGAAACAACGCCGATAATTAATAGCTGTACGCCATAATCCAGGTAGCGATGCAACAGGAATACCATGAGTAAAAAACCGGCGACATTGGCTATCGACGAAACAAACAGCAATGTGCCGGATTCATGGCTCACTTCGCTCTGGTGAGATAACAGGGTGGGGATGGTGGCGCCAAACATGGTGGCAGGTAGCAGCATCAATACCATAAGCACCAGCCATTTCAACAGGATGACACACCAGAATGAATCACCGGTTAATGGATACAGAGCGGCATAGACGTAAATGGCACCACCGGCAGCCAGCATCAACCAGATTAACCCGATTAGACTCATCCACATGACAGTTTGAAATTCCGGCCTGAATTGTTTGACCAGCAAGGCACCAAACGTGATTCCGAGCAGCACCATCGATAACACCAGTGCAAATGACTCTCGAAATGGCCCGAAAACAAGCTCTGAATATTTCACCATAAACAGTTGAAATATTGCAGAAGCGATGCTGGCAAGAATCAGGGCTGAAAGAGAATGCCTTGGCATTTTGAATAACAGGGTTTTCAATGGAGCCGGTTTTAAAGAATCGGATTGCGTTGATCCAGAATGTAGTGAATCGACCTGTGGCGAAGTTGTTTGGTGCAGCATGTCATTTCTGGCAAAGAAATATTTCAGGCCTGCAGCAATCAGAAGGTTCACTATGGCAAACATCACAACCGCGCTCTGAATCCCCAGACTCCGGATCACATAGAACTCGATGAATAATGCAGTCAGTGCAGCTCCGAAGTTGTAAACCATATATACCCGTGCAAACGCATGGCTTGATTCGGCATGTAGTCTGCTGAAGTAACCTGCAAACAGAGGAACACTGCAACCAATCAGGAATGCCGGCACAATAAGGAGAAGTACACAAACTGCCACACTGCCAAGCAGGCTGTAGGCAAACAGTGATGAACCGGCATAAACAATATTTTCCAGCTGTGGCTGATTTAATGCGATCAGTAGTCCGTAAGCACCGATGCCACCTTCAATCGCCCACAGCCAGGACCATAATCGGTGCGACAAAGCTGAACCCAGGCCGATGCCGAGTAAAAAAGTTATCAAAATAGCTGCTGACACAACAAACTGGTCACCGACCATATTTCCCAGAATTCTGCCATAGAGAATTTCATAGGAGATTCCCGCCAATCCGGACAGCCACATCGACAAGATGAAAATAAGATATGAAAATGTTCTCTGGTGCATCATAACCCTCTTATGATTGTAACTATGCCCAATGATGGAATAAAAAAATAGCGCCTTCGAAAAGGCGCTATTTTGAATCGAACATGGTCAGCTGATCAGATTAATTACCATGTAGTTCACGAAATGCTGCCGGTGTTGGCTTTCCTGATGTGGGAGTACTTTCTCCTTCAGGAGTCCAGAATCCAGGCTTGCCATCTGGCGTTGTGCAAGGTGCCTTGTCTGTGGCCCCTTTCTTGGCATCTTCATAACCTTTATCAGCCTTATCAGCCTTGTCCTTAGCATCTTTATGATTCTCATCAGCCTTATCAGCTTTGTCCTTGGCATTTTTCTTATCTTTGTCCGAGGCATCCTTATCTAGATCAGCCTTGCTTTTATCTGCTTTATCTTTGCTATCCTTGGCTTCTTTTTCTGATTTGTCGGCCTTATCCTTGGTATCTTTTGCATCACCACCCATTTCATCAGCAGCTTTGCAGATCAAGGCAGCCGGCGACGATGCATCTTTATCTTTGTCATCTCCTGCAATGGCTGCAGGCACAAACCCTATATCTGTTGTCATACCGTTCTCAGTTGCCTGCTCAGACACACTAAATCCCATGAATAAAAATACTGCAAAAACACCAGATGCAATAGATCGAATATTCATATTATTTCTCCTGTTATTTTTTCAATTGAACCATCAAACCCGTTTGTATTATCAACGGCAATAAATTACCCCGTTTCTAACCATGTCATATAATCATGTCTATGACCTGTATCACAAAAGCACGACTGCGGATTACTTAATACTGATTGCAGTACGAAGCATATGACTTGGTATGCCATTGACATAACCAATGGCATAAACAGCAAAGCTATAGGATGACAGCCACTTACCTGTATTGGCATCGCAGGCCTGGGCTGTCGAAAAATTACTGGCAGCCTGATCACAAGGACAACTTGGCAATGTGCTTCCTGTACATGCACTTGGCAGTGTGCCGCCATAAGGATTGGCTGGATCCGGATCCAGCGGAAAGATTTCGATATCATGATCAAGGTTGTTTGGGTCAGCTGCGGCTAGCCAGACAATAGCGCCGTTTTTTGGAATATCCTCTCCCACAACCGGGATTGTGTGATGCGGTAATTTTGGAATGGATGGTGTGATCGTGCCATCAGCGGCAATATCCAGTTTAATATAACGCGGCAGCTTGCTGCTGATCCGGTACATGGATGGCTCAACGCGCTTGGCAGGATCAATGGTGACATCCACACAGTTGGGGAAGGTAGCTGCCTTTTCCATGCACAGGAAGCGGTTACCCATCGGCGAGTTGTCAAAATACATCAATTGTCCGTCAGTGTATGGGGTTGCAAGCGTATCTATAGCCTTGGAACCGGCAACGCCTGTTGGCCCCGGATGCCAAAAATAAGCCTTAAGCTCACTATAATCTCCAATTGGCGGTGCAGGTGGAATGGCAGGCATAGGTGGTTCGCCAAATGGTGTGGCGGTATAGCTGCCTGAGTATCCTTTATAATTATCAAACTCGGCATCATTAGCCAGAGCCCAAGCGATATAATTCACTGCTGTTTCAGCATAATAATAGGCTTCAGTTGAGTTTTGTGCTCCGGAACTGGCTTGGGTTGCCGAACGGCTGGAATAATACATTGTTACAGACATTAAGGTTAACAGGCTAAGTAAAATCATGGAGGTAACCAGCACAAAGCCATGCTCATTTGCCTTGTCCCTTTTAGGTGTTATTGCCAAGTATCTCACTGCTAATTCCTCGGCCACATATTAAACGCTAATGATACCAGCCGGTTTTGATGCTGTTCGTTACTGTATGCCGATTGCAGGGTCACACTGATTCCTCCGTTCACAGGGGATACAATCATACCGTTGGTCGTATCCAAACCGCGAATCAATTCCTGAAAGTTGATTGAGCCGGAAATGCCTGGTGCCAGGGGACGTAGCCAATAAATGCTATCCTTACTGCCATGTTGGTAATGAAATATTCCGACATCGCCTTCCAGGTTCTGATAGGTCAGGGTTTTACTGGCGGCATCCCAGTAAGGTAAAGAGGTAAACACGGTGTCGTTGGAAGGGTATCCGGATGGAATAGCTACCCCCCGCTTTGCAAGGTTGGTCAAAATCGGAATGGTAACATTTGGCACGCTCACTGACTCACGTAAACCTGCTTGCATCAGGTGCGTAGCCAGAAATAAATCACCCATGCGTTCGGTGCGGGAAGAGATAACGCTCGATGTCTGGCTGATGGAAATAAATACTATCGCGATACCGGCAATAATAACCAGCCCCATGGTCAGGCTGACGAGCATTTCGACCAGCGTGAAGCCACGTTCATGTTGCAAGTCAAAAGCAGATATCGTATGACTGTGCAGTATTGTCGAGCCCATTATTGCACCTTCGATAAATTAGTCAGATAGACCATGTGTGTTTTACCCCTGTTCGTCCACGATACCGTGACTGCCTTGGTCTTTGGTGTGATATTATATCCCTGTTTGGTGAAGTTTTTGAATGTAGTCAGGCTTGTCGGCAGCGGCCCAACTGCCTGTTGCTGGTCAGTTATAATGGTGTAGGGGATTTTCATACCTGACACTGGCAAGCATGTCACGTTAACCGGATAGGCGGGTGTAGTCGTTGTAGTGGTCAGGCCACAGTCGGCTGTTGCAATTGTTGGTGCATAATCATTGGTATCATGTTGCCAGTATTCCAGTACCTGTTCAGCCAGAGAAACTGCAGTTGCGCGTTCGCGTGATGCCTGATCGCTACTGACGATAGAAATGGTGAAGCTGCCGATAGAGAGTGCCGCCACCGAGACAATGACCAGCGCAACAAGGGTTTCAATCAGTGTAAATCCTGATATTGGCTTATTGCGATTCATTGCAAATAAGCCCTGCCAATTAGGTTAACTTTGATTTTTTTACTATTTTTCCCTGCGGATAACGTGACTGTGGTATTTTTCGCCGTTCCTCGGCTGCTAAAAAAGATCGGGTTTTTTTTGCTTGCAACAGAAACAGAAAGGTTGTCTGAAAACTGGCTGAAATTAACCTGTTCATTTCTACATGTGTTGCAGCTTCCGGTTGTGTTTGCATCAAAGACATAGAATTTGGGGGAAAAACTGATACGCACACTACGGTTTTCCGATACGGCCAGCACCCGCGCCTGCTTTAGTTGAGCCAGCAGCGTTTGCGTGATATTGCGTACCGCCTGTTTCTCGCGCCAGTCGGAAAAAGCAGGTATCGCAATGGCGCTCATAACACCCACAATGACTATGACTACCAATAGTTCCAGCAGAGAAAACCCCTGCTCATGCCTTAACAAAAGATCAGCATGAAAAACTCCGGCTTGCCTGTGCTGATTGCTTCCGCTTAGATTCGGCTTAATGCGTATCATCTCCTTCATTGCCAAAATTGTAATCTCCTTAGGGCTTCTGGCTGTGATGGGCGTTACCATAGGTTATATTCTATTTTCCAGCAACTTGCCGGAATTGGATGCATTATCCGAATATCAGCCGCCGCTGGTGTCCCGGGTGTATAGTACCGATGGGGATCTGATTGCCGAGTATGCCGATGAGCATCGAATCCTGGTACCATTCAAACAAATTCCAACAAAATTGAAGAGTGCATTTCTAGCTGCTGAAGATCAGCAGTTCTACGAACACCCGGGCATCAATCCGGCCCGGATTCTTTCGGCCGCACTGGCCAATTTGCGTGCCGGCCACACCGTGCAGGGTGGTTCGACCATTACTCAGCAGGTAGCCAAGAATTTCCTGCTTTCATCCGAGCGTTCTTACACCCGAAAAATCCGTGAAGCGATTTTGGCTTATCGCATTGAGCAGGCATTTACCAAGGATGATATCCTCTATCTCTATCTGAATCAGATTTATCTTGGCAGGGGAGCGTACGGCATAGCTTCGGCAGCATGGCGTTATTTCCATAAATCTCTGGATGATCTGTCACTGGCTGAATGCGCGACGTTAGCGGGCCTGCCCAAGGCACCCGGAAAATATGCGCCGCATCTCAAGCCGGCCAAGGCCAAGCAACGCCGCAATACTGTATTGCGTCTGATGAATGAAAGCGGCATGGCTGAGGCAAAAGAAGTTGCCATGGCCATGAAAGCACCGCTTATTGTTGCGCCGCTGGAGCAGGCTAAACTCACCAACGCATATGCCGATCAGGTGTACCGGGAACTGTCGAATCGTTTTGGGGCCAAAACTTTGCGCCGGCAGGGTCTGACAATCATTGTCCCCTATGACGAGCAGGCCGAACAGACAGCTATTCGCGCTGTTCGCAGAGGAGTACTCGAAGTTGAACAACGACAATATTATCGTTATCCAACCCACCATCCACGCCGTGAGTGGCCACAATTGCTGGCAACATGGAAGGTGCAGGCAGCAATCACCGGCACAGACGCATTGATCCCCGCCCTAGTTGAGAAAGTCCACAAAAATGGCGATTTGACCGTTAATGACGGCCATCAAATGTGGCATTTAAGCAAGCCAAAATGGCAATGGAAGCCACTCAGCATCTATAAGAAAGAAGGCGCCAGTGAGGCGGAGCTGGCTGCGATGAAACAGCGTCCGCGCAGGTGGATTGCAGGTGATGAAATTCGTCTGCAGGGTTTGCCTGAATCCGGAGTCAGGCTGGCACAGGATCCATCCATCGAGTCCGCGTTGTTTGCCATTGACCTGGAGCGTGGCACGGTATTAGCCCGGGTCGGTGGTTTTGATTATCAAGTGGCCGGATTTGATCGGGTGCGCCAGGCCATGCGTCAGCCCGGCAGTGCTTTCAAGCCTTTTTTGTATACGAGTGCGCTGGCAGCCGGTTTGACGCCAGCTACTATTGTCATGGATACCCCCGTTATTTTTGACAACAAACGAACCGATAATTTCTGGCGACCGGAAAATTATAAAAACGAATTTGCCGGCCCGGTAACATTACGCAATGCTTTGGAACACTCACGCAATCTGGCCTCGATCAAGGTATTGCAGAATGTTGGGATCAACCGGTTTTTAACTGATTTGGAAAATTATCCTTTTGGGCACAAGTTTCCTGCCCAATTGGCGCTGGCACTGGGGGCGACCGAAGTCACTCCGGAATCGCTTACGGAATCCTATGCCGTGCTGGCTGATCAGGGCCGCAAATGGAAGCCGATTGCCGTACAACAGGTACAGGATCGCACGGGCAAGACGTTGCATCGGGCGGTGTCAGGCAAGCGGTGTCAGGTTTGCCATGTTGATCCGGTGATGAGCGTTAATGAATCCATGCGTCCAGCTGAACAAATTATTGATCCGGTGGATGCTTTTCTGATCACTAATATCATGAAGGGAGTCATCGAACATGGTACCGGCCGGGGGGCTCTTCCGCTGGGTCGACCTGCAGCCGGCAAAACCGGAACCACCAATAAACAGGTCGATGCGTGGTTTATGGGGTATACGCCTCAGGTCTTGACCGGTGTGTGGACAGGACGCGATACGCCAACCCCGATGGGCAGGCGTGAAACCGGCGCCAGGGCGGCACTACCAACCTGGCTGGAAGCGATGCAGGGTTTCCACAAGGGTAAACCGCGCAAGGATTTTGAACCGCCGGATGACGTTGAATGGGTGGCGATTGATTCCAAAACCGGCTTGCTTCCCGGCACAGACAACAAGGATATTTTCCTCGAAGCGTTTCGCGCCGGAACAGCACCAACGGAAGAGTCGTCAGTTAAATCAGGCGGGCAGGAAGATCAGAATTCAGGGTTCTTTGATCTGGGAATGTAGGCTCTAGGGTCTGTTCACATAAAACTCAGCCGCAGCGTTACTGACCGAAATGGAGTCAGGCAAGGCGTGAGGGGAGTAGTTTGTAAATCCAAATGAACGATGAGCAACGCTGTATGGCCCCATTTCGGGCGTAACCCTACGGGACTGGCCATTTTTCCGTTCTGCTGCGTTATACTCGCTTATGTGCAATAAGCATATTGCACTCGCAATGCCTTGCAGGGACACAAAAATGGCCGAGTCACTACGTATGGATTTTATGTGAACAGGCCATGGCATGTATTATTCATAAATCGTTATGATGATTGATTCAATGCGGGCAAAGGGACAGGCAATGGTCTGGCGGTATATCTAAACAATTCGGGTGGATACATTCCTGGTTCGCCAGTTTTCTGGACAATCGGAGGCATTGCGTCTGGATGACTAATGGCCGGATTTATCCATGCCGATTAATTGAAACAGTTCCAGCCTTGATGACGGGTTTTTCATAAACGCACCAGTTAGTTTGGAGGTAGTCGTCCATGAATTGGCTTTATGGATGCCCCGGTGGCACATGCAGAAGTGCTGACACTGGATAATTACGGCCACGCCTTTCGGATTGAGCACTTCGTCAATGGCATTGGCAATTTGCATGGTCAGTTTTTCCTGCACTTGCAAGCGCTTGGCATAACCTTCGACTACGCGTGCCAGCTTGGACAGGCCAACAACACGATCACGCGGGATATAAGCCACATGCGCCTTGCCGACAAACGGCACCATATGATGTTCGCAGTGGCTGTGCACATCGATATCGGAGACCAGCACCACCTCATCATAACCACATACTTCTTCAAAGGTTTTGACCAGATGCTCGCGCGGGTCTTCGCGGTAACCGGAGAAATGTTCACACATGGCAGAGAGCACCCGTGCCGGGGTTTCCTGCAACCCTTCCCGGTTCAAATCTTCACCAATATATTCCAGCAGGCCGCGCACATGCGCCATGCCCTTCATGTTTTTCGGATCGTTCGGGTCAAAATCTTCAGTCACTAATCAACCTTCCTTTTCGTGTTTGGCGGTGCACCATAGCGCAAATATTATTACCACAACAACTTTTAACTGTGAAGGCACATCAGGAGAGCCTAATGCTGACTGTCGATTTGCTGCGTCATGGCGCACTTCAAGGCGGTGTAAAATATCGTGGCCGGACGGATGACCCACTCACGGCGGAGGGCAGACAGGCCATGGATCAGGTCTGGCAACAACTGGCCGGTGAGGTGGATTATATTATCACGTCACCGCTAAGCCGCTGCGCAGCGCCGGCCAGGGCATGGGCAGCCGAGTCCGGCACGACCTGCATCATCGAACCGCGACTAGCCGAAATGGATTACGGCGCATGGGAAGGTAAAACCATGGCTGCAATTCAGCAGGCATACCCCGACATGCTGGAACGCTGGCGCGCCGATCCGACCGGCATGCGGCCTCCCGGCGGTGAATCACCCGAAGAATTGCGGACGCGATTGACTGATTGGTGGATAGAGGCCCTCGAAAAGTTTGATGGTTCTCATCTTCTGGTGGTAGCGCATTCCGGCAGTCTGCGCATGCTGATCGCCCTGTTGCGTGACAAGCCGATTGCATACACCCGCAGCATCGACATGCCGTACGCCAGCCTGTACCGGATCAATTACTGAAATGTGCGAACAAGTCCGACCCCTTGCCAACGACCCTTCGCTATCCATAATCGCTTTA
>CAZUVA010000033.1:1957-9657 GCA_964622755.1 uncultured Zetaproteobacteria bacterium | reverse complement strand
GCAAAACGCACGCCGGCCAATTTTAACCAGTCCGACTGCACATTACGCAATGCAGTAACGCCTGCCGCCGGATCGGCCAGATCAATATTCATCAGCGCCGATTGCACGGCCTGGAAGCAACCCATCAGCTCACTGTCGGCAGCCGCATTCACAGCCAGCAGGCCGAATACCTGCGCATCTTCTTCCGGCGCTTCGCCAAATGGCACCAGAAATGCGCGTGCCGCAGAAATAGCCGAGCGACGCAATGCTGTCTGCGCCTCAGCCCAGAACATCGCATCGATATGCGCACGCGCAATCAACAACTCATATTGCGCTTCTGAAATCAGCGCATCAGACATCGACAAAACCGCACCGGCGCATTCGCCCTTTTTGTTACCCTTGGTATTAAATGCTTCGTTCTCGCTCCAGTCGTAAATCAGGCCATCGACTTCACCCGGCTGCCCGGCAAACGGTTTTAGAATCGCATTGATCGCCTCCTGCCCGATACGCGATGCCCAATCATGCACGCTTTCATCTGCACTGCGGCCATCTTTATAGGCATTAAGCATGGTGATGCCCGCTTCCGGAGCGCGTACGGCAGGCACGGGATCAGTGGCAAAGGCCAGATGTTCGCCGCCCTTGCCGGAACCGCCGATATGCAACTGATAATGCGGCACCGCCTGCCCATCTATCTTTTTAGCCAGTCCGTGGAATCCGAGATCGGCGATATGGTGACGCGCGCAGGAATGCTGGCAGCCGGACGCTTTGACGGTAATCCCGGCCAACGTGGCATCCTGTTTAAAATCGGCCAGCAACGGCTGCATTGCTTCAGCCAAACCGCGACTGGAAGTAATGCCCAAACGACAGGTTTCCGTGCCCGGACAGACCACAATATCGGCAATGCCACGTGCATCCTTTGTCTGCAATCCGGCAGCACCCAGCTCGGCCTGCACAGCCGCAATATCCGCAGCATCCACGCCGGTAATAACAATACCCTGCTCAGCAGTGGCGCGCAGACCGGAGCCCACCGCCAAACGCGATGCACTGGCAACCGCCCGGCACTGAGCCGGCGTCATATCGCCGCGAAACAGGTTTAACAGCACGGCATGCTTGCCATCATGCTGATCGACCACGCCGCTGGGTGATTCTGGCAGCGATGCCGTCGGCATCCGCCAATGCGCTTCGCCGCACGCATCACTGGCATGTGTTTTTTCAATGATTGCACGCTGTTTACGATATTCCTCAATGAACCCTTCCGCACCGAGTTTCTGCGCCACATATTTCATGCGGGCGCGGGCGCGGCGTTTGCGTTCGGAATATTTGAAGTGGATACGCATCAGTGCTTCACCGACCACAAATAGTTCCGACTCTTCAATAAATTCTTCCAACAGAATCGCACTCATCGGCTGCGACGATAAACCACCAGCCGCCCACACTCTAAAGCCCGGCTTGCCATCTTTGTGAGTGGCGATAAAGCCGGCATCATGCATGCCGGACAGGCCGCAATCGGTATCACAGCCGGAAAAGACCACTTTGAACTTGCGCGGAAACTGCTGGGTTAAGGGATGGCGCAGATAAAATTCCGCAAACTGGCGCGCATGCACGCTCACATCAGCGTGTTCCGCCGGACATACGCCGGCTAGGAAACATGCACTCACATTGCGCACGGTATTGCCGCAGGCTTCGCGTGTGGTGAGCCCCACCGCATCGAGCCGCCGCAAAAAACTCGGCATATCATCCAGCGCACAAAAATTGGCCTGAATATCCTGCCGCGTGGTGACATGCGCCACCTTCTCGGGTGCCACAGTCAGCGTGCCATCGGTCGGCAACTGACCGGTGTAATCTTCCACGCAATCGGCAATCACATCGAGCTGTGTCGCCGTCAACAAACCACCCGGCAATTTAATACGCACCATCTGCACGCCTTCCTGGCGCTGACCATAAACGCCCATCTGCAGACGGAACGGTGTAAAACGCTCTTCGCTCATCGTGCCGGCACGAAATGCTTTGTAGCCGGCCTCAAATTCATCCACATCGGACGTATGTGCAAAATCAAATTCTGTCATTTTTAACCTCTAGGAACCACAGAGACACAAAGACACAAAGAAAACCAAATCATTAAAAGTCTTACTTTGTGTCTTTGTGCCTTCGTGGTTAAAATCTTTATTCGCCGAACTTGAGTTCGCAGGCTTGTTCGTAGGTGACCAGTTCGGTGATAGTCGGATTCTCGCCGCACAGCGGGCAAGCCGGATCCTGGTGCAGCTTCAGCTTTTTCCATTCCATACGCAGCGCATCGAACACCATTAATTTACCAGCCAGTGAGTCGCCGATACCAAGCAACTCCTTGATAGCCTCAACGGCCTGAATAGTGCCGACAGCTCCAGCCAGAGCCCCTAGAATACCGGCCTCGGAGCAGGAAGGAACCAGCCCCGCCGGCGGTGGCTCGGGATACAGGCAGCGATAACATGGCGCACCTTTTTGCTGATGCGGCTTAAAGGTGGCCACCTGCCCCTCAAAACGGAACATAGCACCGGAAATCAACGGTTTCTTCTCAAAATAACAGGCATCATTGACCAGGAAACGAGTCGGAAAATTATCGCAGCCATCGATAATCAAATCATAATCGCGGATGATTTCACGCACATTCTCTTCCGTAATAAAATAATTGTACGTGTTGACCTTCACATCCGGATTGAGCGCCTGCATGGTTTCACGCGCGCTCTCCACCTTGGGCATGCCGATGCGATCCTGATTATGAATAATCTGGCGCTGCAAGTTGGATGAATCCACCACGTCAGCATCGGCTATGCCAATCGTGCCTACACCGGCAGCGGCCAGATAATAGGCCACGGGAGAGCCCAGTCCGCCAGCGCCAATCATAAACACTTTGGATTCGAGCAGTTTTGACTGCCCTTCAGCGCCCACTTCCGGCAAAATAATATGCCGTGAATAGCGCTCGATCTGTTCTTCTGTAAAATCAATCATAGAAAATCATAACCTCTTTTCACCACAGAGGACACAGAGGACACAGAGGAAAACTTTTTTAAGGCATTCTCCCTGACACTGTGGCTTTGTGGTTAAAACTTTATACTTCGATGCCCTTGAATAGATCCGTGGACATATAGCGTTCAGCCATCGAGGGCAGAATCACCACGATGCGCTTGCCCTGCATATCCGGGCGTACCGCTACCTTGAGCGCTGCTGCGACTGCTGCGCCAGAAGATATGCCACCAGGAATCCCTTCTTCATTGGACAGGCGACGGGCCATTTCAAATGCTTCATCATTGGTGACTTTGACCGCACCATCAAGAATATCGACATTCAGATTCTTTGGAATAAAGCCTGCGCCGATGCCCTGAATCTTGTGCGGGCCGGGCGCTTCACCGGAAATGACAGGAGAATCCGCAGGCTCCACAGCGAACACCTTAAATGCCGGATTGCGCTGTTTGATCACTTCAGCAACACCGGTAATCGTACCGCCGGTTCCTACGCCAGCCACGAGAGCATCCACCTTGCCATCGCAATCGCTCCAAATCTCCTGTGCTGTTGTTTGGCGGTGAATCTCCGGGTTGGCCGGATTCTCAAACTGCTGAGGCATAAATGCCCCCTCGGTTTGAGAAACAATCTCGGTCGCCTTGGCAATCGCACCTTTCATGCCTTTTTCAGCAGGCGTCAAAACCAGTTCGGCACCGAGTAATTTCAACAGTTTCCGCCGCTCCAGACTCATCGACTCAGGCATAGTAAGGATACAGCGGTAACCCTTGGCACGCGCCACAAAAGCTAGCGAAATGCCCGTATTGCCGGAAGTCGGTTCGACAATTACACCATCTTCTTTGAGACTGCCATCAGCTTCGGCGGCTTCAATCATGGCCTTGCCGATACGATCCTTGACCGAATTCAGCGGATTATAAAATTCACACTTCGCTATGATTTCGGCATCCAGGTCAGCAGCGATTCGATTCAATCGAATCAGCGGCGTATGCCCGACTGTTTCTGCTGCATTATTATATATCGCCATGTCCAACTCCATTCACAACTTTTTTTACCACAAAGGGCACAGAGGGTGCAGAGGAAAATCATAAATCAATCTTGTATGCTTTTCCTCTGCGCAACTCTGCGTACTCTGCGGTGAATATTTTTGACTATTAACCCTCGATGACATCCTGCTCGATCGGGGCAACGTTCACGCCCTGTTCGACCAGCCATTTCGTTGCCGCTTCAACCACATCATCCGCACCATCGATTTCCAAACCGACCAAACCCATATGATCTTTCACTTCGGCTGTGCGGATATTGGTGATGACATCAAATTCCTTGCCCAGTTTCCAGATCAAGGGTTCGCGCACAGTTGACTCGTCAAACGTCAGGTAAACACGCAACTGCACTTAGCAACCGCCTGCAATCGCCGGCACGATGGATACTTCATCGCCATCTTTCAGCGCCGTATCGCGCCCTTTAAGAAAGCGCACATCTTCATCGTTCACATAGACGTTCACAAAGCGGCGGATTTCACCGGCTTCGTCGCACAAACGCTCTTTCAGGCCCGGATGCGCGGCCTCCAGATTTTCAATAATTTCGCCCACATTAGCGCCATCAATCGACACCTCATCGGCGCCACCGGTCAATTTACGCAGCGGGGTTGGGATACGTACAGTTACACTCATTTCTTATCTCCTCTCATCTTTTTACCACAAAGGCACGAAGTAAACCATAAAATAAATATTCAGCCTGTCTTTCTTCGTGTCTCTGTATCTTTGTGGTTCAATTATTCTATCTGATTATCAGGCTGCCGCTTCAAAGCCGTCGGCTTCGGCCAGTGCATCAAAATCTTTCAGGCTGGCGTCAATGATGCGCGGTTTATTGACCGCATCAACAATCGCTTCCTGTGTTTTCAAGCCATTGCCGGTAATGCACAACACAATCGACTCATCACGCGGTAGCTTGCCCGATTCAATCAGCTTTTTGGCACAGCCCAATGTCACGCCGCCGGCAGTCTCGGCAAAAATGCCTTCGGTTTCGGCCAGCAACTTCATGGCGTCTACGACTTCATCATCAGAAATATCTTCGGCCCAGCCGCCGGTCTCGTTAATCACCCGGTTGGCATAATACCCGTCCGCCGGATTACCAATGGCCAGCGATTTGGCAATGGTATCAGCAATGACCGGATGAATCAGATCCGTACCCTCTTTCACCGATTTGCTAATCGGCGAGCAGCCAGTGGCCTGAGCCCCGTACATCGACGTGCCGTTATCCTCAATCAAACCCAACTGAATGAATTCCTTGATCGACTTATGAATTTTGGTGCACAACGAACCCGATGCCATCGGCACCACGATATGTTTAGGCGCTTTCCAGCCCAACTGTTCCATCACTTCATAGCCCAGCGATTTGGAGCCTTCGGCATAAAACGGGCGCACATTCACATTCACAAAGGCCCAACCGTATTTGCCGGCCACTTCCGAACACAAACGGTTCACATCGTCATACTTGCCCTTGATGCCGATAATGCGCGTACCGAAAATACCGGCCCCCAGCACCTTGCCCTGCTCCAGATCATGCGGAATGAACACATAAGATTCCAGCCCTGCCGCCGCCGCATTGGCGGCCACGGAACCAGCCAGATTGCCGGTAGATGCACAGGCAACAGTGGTGAAGCCAAACTCCACCGCCTTGGACAAAGCCACGGACACCACGCGATCCTTGAACGACAGCGTCGGATAACAGACCGAGTCGTTCTTGATATACAACTCGGACACGCCCAGCACTTTTTCCAAATTCTTCGCCCGCACCAATGGCGTGAAACCATTCTGCGCCCCAACCGTCGGCTCGCCGCTAATCGGCAGCAGTTCTTTGTAACGCCACATCGTCTGCGGGCGCGACTCAATCAACTCACGGGTAAAATAGCCATCCAGCTTGTCGTAGTCATAGACCACTTCCAGCGGCCCGAAGCAGAATTCACAGACATGCGTGGGCTCGATATCATATTCCTGACCACACTCACGACATTTCAAGGCGCGAACTATATTCATTGATTCAACTCCGTTGCGGCATATCAGCAGAAAAAGCCCAGAAACAAAAAACCTCCGCGATAAAGCGAAGGTTGTATCATAGAGGGCACGCACCGTGCATCAGACGAACAACCCGCATCATCGCTCCTTTGAGGTTTCCCTCTCAGGCAGGCATTGGCACCATTCTCCTCGGATTTCTGTTCATCTTTTGTCAACAAACAGAACATCTTTGGCCGGTTGCCGCAGTATCATAGGGCCTGCACCCTCCACCGCTCTGGATAAGCCGGATTAAATATGTAGCGACGAATTATCATGCCCCCCTCACAAAACGCAAGCCTTATTCGCATCACACAACTATAGACGCAATTGCCAAATACCCATAAAAAAACACTATGCTTTTAGAGCCACTTGCAAAAGCCTGGGTGTGTAAAACGTTTTCTTCTCGAGGTGCGGCAGCGCCCCGGCTGTTGAATTCATCCGGGGCGTTTCATATATGTCTTATTGGAGCCTATATAACTTGACAGTTTTACTCGGGATTACGACGATGCCGTCCGTGATGGAGGTTCCCATGCTCACCGAAACTGATATTCTCAAAGCCCTTTCCAATATTATTGATCCCGATTTCAATAAAGATATCGTCACCCTTGGCTTTGTAAAAAATATCACCATCAATGGTGGTATCGTTGCCTTCACCATCGAACTGACTACGCCAGCCTGCCCGATCAAAGAGGAATTCCGCAGACAAGCGGATGAAGCCGTATCTACCCTGCCCGGCGTTAGCGAAATCAACATCACTATGAGTTCCAAAATGACCCCTAGCCGAAGCAAAGAAGCTATTGCCGGCGTCGCCAATATTATAGCCGTGGCATCAGGCAAGGGTGGTGTCGGCAAATCCACCACGGCCGTTAATCTGGCCGTGGCTATGGCCCAGACCGGTGCCCGTGTCGGACTGCTGGATGCCGATATCTACGGCCCCTCCATTCCGCGAATGATGGGCCTGGCGGGCTACAAGCCGGACATCGATTATGATAAAAAAACCTTCTACCCGCTGGAAAATTACGGGGTGAAAACCATCTCTATCGGCTATCTGGTAGAGGAAAATCAGGCCATGATCTGGCGCGGCCCCATGGTTTCCGGTGCCTTAAGCCAATTGCTCACCGACGTGGTATGGGGCGAGTTGGATTATCTGTTTGTCGATATGCCTCCGGGAACCGGCGATGTGCAGCTTACACTGACTCAAAAAGTGCCAGTTACCGGTGCCGTGATGGTTACAACGCCACAGGATATTGCACTGCTAGATTGCCGCAAGGGTATCGAAATGTTCAAAAAGGCAGGCGTTGCCACGCTCGGAATTGCCGAAAACATGAGCCAGTTCATCTGCCCGCACTGCGGTGAATCCAGCCCGATTTTTGCTGAGGGTGGTGCTGATCGACTCAGTCAGGAATACAATACCAGCGTATTGGTTCATATCCCGCTGGATATATCTATTCGCGAAAAATCCGATGAAGGCACGCCGATTGTTGCAGCAGCACCGGATTCTGAGCAAGCCAAAGTTTATCATACACTGGCCGGCGAAGTAGCCCGCAAGATCAGCATATTAAACAGCCGAAAAATTGATATCCCGGTAATCGTGCAGTAAATCAAGGCCGTCTCACCCGTCTTTATACAAGACACCATTTGGCGCATTACGAAATCGTGTGGGTAGGCGGTCAT
>CAZUVA010000033.1:0-1857 GCA_964622755.1 uncultured Zetaproteobacteria bacterium | reverse complement strand
TTTGGGCTCCGGATTAAGATTCAGAGCCCAATGCTTATGCGCATAGAGCGTGTGTCAGTTATATCTGGTCATCAGGATCGCATCTTCACGGTAACCGTTGGCATCGGGACTATAATATTTTTTACGCACACCGGCCTCTTCAAAGCCGAGACCGGTATACAGTGCTCTGGCCGCAAAATTGGCTGCGCGCACCTCCAGCGTCACCGTGCAGGCCGTGCTGATTGATGCAACCAGCATGTCTGTCATGCGGCGAGCTAAACCATGGCGTCGGTAAGGCGGAGATACTGCAATCTGCATGACCTGAATTTCATCGCACACGCTCAGGCTAAGCAGATAAGCGATCGGTTGACCATCGGCTTCACAAAGCAACAGGTCATAACCGGATTCCAGTGCCGAAAACAGGGAGTCTATCGACCAGTATTCAGAAAAATTTTCCCTGTTTAAACGATAAACAGCCTCAACATCTGCAAGCCCGCCGTGCCTCAACGTGAATGTCATGATTATGCTGTTTCCGGCACCTCAATCTGTTCTTTCCAACCGCAACCTTCAGTGGCGCATACATGTTCAGTACCATGCCGTTTGGTTACTTTGATGGTCACAAACGGTGCCTTGCATTCCGGGCAGGCGCGATCAATCGGTTCATTCCACAGCGCATTCTTGCACTTGGGATAGGTTGAGCAGGAGTAGAAGATTTTACCGCGCCGTGACTTTTTCTCTAAAAAAGTACCCTTGCCGCATTGCGGGCAGGAAATACCGGTATCTTTCGGCTTTTCCAGCGGCTGAATGTTTTTACATTTGGGATAAGCCGAACAACCGAGGAATTTGCCGTAGCGACCGGCTTTAATCACCATCGGCTCGCCGCATTTATCGCACTTCTGATCGGAGAGTTCCGGTTCGGCCTGCTCACCTTCTTTGCCATTGAGCGGTTTGGCGACCTTGCATTCGGGGTAGCCTGTACAAGCCATGAATTTGCCATAACGACCCAGTTTAATGACCATCGGTTTGCCGCATTCCGGGCATATTTCTTCTGTTTCTTCCGATGGTCGCGGGGCTGTAGCTGCCAAATCGACAGCTGCCTTAAACGGCCCCCAGAATTCACGCAATACAGGTTTCCAACCGCTTTCGCCGCGTGCTACGGCATCGAGTTTACTCTCTACCGAAGCAGTGAATTTCGGATCGACAATCTCACCGAATGACGATACCAGAAATTTATTCACCCATTCACCGGTATCGGTCGGCACAAAGCGTTTCTTTTCCATCTCTACGTATTCGCGCACCCGCAATACATTCAGAATCGAGGCATAGGTGGAGGGGCGACCAATGCCATTGGCCTCGAGTTCCTTGACCAGCGTGGCTTCGGAAAAACGCGGTTTGGGTTCGGTGAAATGCTGTTTGGCCAATGCCTGCTTGATGTCAATGGCATCGCCAACGGCCAGCGGCGGCAACAGGCGATCCTTGTCGTCTTTGGCCGGTTCATCCGTGCCTTCGATATAGAGTTTACGGAATCCCGCAAAGGCCAGCGTGGAGCCAGTCGCCCTGAGCATTAAATCGCCGGAATCAATATCGGCACGCACCTGATCGAGAACCGCTACGGCCATCTGCGAAGCCAGCGCCCGTTTCCAGATCAGCGTATAAAGCCTTAACGCATCGGTATCGAGCACCGTTTTCATAGCTGCCGGTGTACGCGCGCTCGAAGTCGGGCGAATCGCTTCATGCGCTTCCTGCGCGCTCTTGCTTTTGGTTTTAAAATGACGCGCTTTCTCAGGCAAGTAGTCAGCGCCATAGTTCTTGCTGATATGGTCGCGCATGTCGGCAATGGCTTCTTCGGAAACATTCAGCGAATCGGTTCGCATATAA
>CAZUVA010000032.1:0-9775 GCA_964622755.1 uncultured Zetaproteobacteria bacterium | reverse complement strand
CCGAAACAGAATCGTTCGCATGAGAAAGAAATGGCTGTGCCGGTTGCCCCTGCGCGCGCTGTGCGACCGATGCGATGGACGTAATTCTCGGCATCTTCCGGCAGGTCATAATTGAATACATGGGTGACGCCATCAATATGCAGTCCCCGGCTAGCCACATCGGTGGCAACCAGCAGTTGTAATTTGCCGTGGCTGAAATCATCCAGAATACGCATGCGCTTCGCCTGGCGCACATCGCCGGACAATATGCCAACAGAAAAACCATAACGGGCCAAATTGCGGGCGACTCTTTCACCGGTGCGCTTTTCATTGATAAAAATCATGCCGCGTTCGACATGCGATTTGCGCAGCAGATGAACCAGTAGCGGGAATTTATCATCCATGCTGGTGTGATACATGGATTCGGTGATACCGGATGCAGTCAAATCCCCTTCTTCGGCTCTGAGCTTTTCAGGCGAATTCATGTGCTCGTAGGCCAGTTCCAGCACCCGATGGGACAACGTGGCCGAAAACATCAGCGACTGGCGTTCATCGTATTTGGGCAGCCGGTGCAGCATAAAACGCAGATCCTTGATAAAGCCCAGATCAAACATGCGGTCGGCCTCATCAATAATCAGCATATCGGCCTTGGACAGGGAATAGACCCGTTTTTTCAGATAATCGATTAATCGGCCGGGGGTACCAATCAGAATATCTACACCGTTCTCGAAACCAAGCCTCTGTTTCTCATAATCCACGCCGCCGAATACGGTGTGTAGTTTCAGGTTCGTGAATTTGGCCAGCGTCTTTGCATCGTTGGAAATTTGCACCACCAGTTCGCGTGTCGGTGCAATCACCAGCACGCGCGGATGCGATGTATTGCGCCCTGATTTTGGTTCGGTTGTCAGTAAGCGGTTAATGGCAGTAATCAGGAATGCGGCGGTTTTACCGGTGCCGGTGCGCCCCTGCCCTGCCACGTCTTTGCCGGCCAGAGTCAGCGGCAAGGCGGTCTGCTGCACATCTGTCATTTCGGTAAAACCAAGGCCATCAATGCCCTTTTGCAAGGATTCGGGAAGATTCAATTCGGTGAACAGGGTAGGTTTTGTGACAATCATTTGCTTCATGGCGGCGCAGCTTACGCGTTGTGAGATTGCCACGCCACCAAGCGCTGTTTAGTGTGCCGGCCTCGTTGAAAGAAACGGGCTCATGGCGCAATTGGTTAGCGCTACCGGCTCATAACCGGTTGGTTCCAGGTTCGAGTCCTGGTGAGCCCACCATTTTCAAAACAACAACAGTGATAAAAGGGGTGTGCATGACGCCAAAACCGGAAGAAATTATTGCCATGATACACCGTAGTATTCCTGATGCAGATGTTCAGGTTCGACTATTTTCCGGAGATGATCATTTTGAAATGGAAGTAGCATCGACTGCCTTTGCCGGAAAGTCCAGAGTGGCGCAGCATCAAATGGTGTATGCCGCGCTGGGCGAACATATGAAGGCGGCTATCCATGCATTGGCGTTGAAAACATCCATTCCCAAGGAGTAGATAATGAGTGATTCAGTATTGCAACAGATTGATGAAGCAGTAAAAAATAATGATGTGGTTCTCTTTATGAAAGGCACGCCCGAATTTCCCCAGTGCGGGTTTTCGCAACGGGTTACCGCTATTCTTACCGAGCATGACATCCCCTTTGTCTCCGTAAATATATTACTCAATGAAGCCATCCGACAGGGGATCAAGGATTACTCGGATTGGCCGACGATCCCGCAATTGTATGTGAAGTCCGAGTTTATAGGTGGTTGCGATATCGTGTCGGAAATGCACGAATCCGGTGAACTGAAAGAATTGCTGGCATCGCTGAAAAAAGAAGCGTAAACTAGGCTGTGTAGCGGCGTTATTATGGTTGCCTTTTCCCTGTAATAACTGTAATTCTTTGCTATCATAAGGATGTAGATGCTGTTCGAATTTATCCCTTTCTTTTTTCGTTCACGTGGAGGCTCTCTACATCCGCGATTGTATAACCTGAAAACCGCCGCTATACCCGAGCCCGTATGCTAATGGAAAACAGGCTTTCCCATAAACTTGGGCAACGCCTTGCGCTCACCCCCCAGCTAACGCAAAGTCTGAAAGTGCTGTCAATGAACTGCATCGAGCTTGAAAATTATCTGGAGGAATCCATTGAATCCAATCCTATGCTGGACATGGATTTCAATACTGTATTGTCAAACGAGCCGGCACATCAGGAACATGCGCTGGAATCTGTCGAACTGGAACGCTGGAAAGAGGCTGGCGATAACAGATGGGAAACCATGTATGTTTCCTCCAGCCGAAATGGCCGCCCGGATGATTATAGTGATCACGAACAGTTTTTGCCGGAAGAGTTAACCCTGAGTGAATCCCTGCACGAACAGGTGAACCGCCAGCCCATGCCTGAACAGGAGCGCAAACTTGCGCATATCCTGATTGATTCACTGGACGATGATGGTTATTTCCGCATCGCTCCAGCCGAATTTTCCATTGAGATTTCCGATCAGATTAAAACTGATGCAGCTACTGTTGAACATGTCGTGGAAGATGTGATTCAGCAATTGGAGCCAGCCGGCTTTGGCGCCAGGAACCTGACCGAATGTCTACTGCTGCAACTGGATGCTGAACAGGAGATAGACGTCTGGGCTATGCGGCTGTTGCTTCATTTTCCTGATGCGCTGCCGCAACCGGATGAGGAATTGGCCAGAACAGCAGCATGCACTATCGATATGATTCGACAGGTCAGAGCCCGTATGCGCCGGCTTGATCCGTTTCCCGGACATGGCCTGCGCGGCGACAACAATTACTATATCCGGCCTGAAGTTGTTTTCAGACGCAACAACAGCAATGATATCGAAGTGGATATTCCCGGAACCGAATGGCAGGGCATTCGTCTGAATGAACGCTGGAAGGAACAGGAATGGAAAGGCAGGGACAAGGCGTTCATGTCGCAGGCCATGAAAGAAGCAAAATGGTTGTTGCATGCGCTGGATCAGCGTAGTGAAACGCTGATGAAAGTGGCGCTGTGTCTGGCTCAACGCCAGCGTTCATTCCTGGAATATGGCATTCTGGGGCTGAAGCCGTTAACGCTGCAGGATGTGGCTGAAGATGTCGGCTTGCATGAATCGACAATTTCGCGTGTAACCAGCGGTAAATATGCTGACACGCCGATTGGGCTGATTGAACTCAGACGGTTCTTTTCAGCTGGACTACCGACGCGTGGCGGTGGCATGATTTCCGTCTACCGGGTACAGCAGCGGGTCAAAGCGCTGATTGATTCCGAACCGGCAGCGCGTCCGATTTCGGATCAGGCCATTGCTGATCGTTTGCAGGTGGAAGGTATCGAGATTGCCCGCAGAACCGTGGCCAAATACCGTGAACAGTTAGGATTGCCTTCGGGCCGTCAGCGGCGGCGTGCCGCAACATCACGCTAAGGGCACTCTGGAAAAGAAGCAGGGAGCCTTAAAGAAACTCTGAATAAGCGCCTCCACGCACTTATTCAATAGGTGAAGGGAAAAGGATTATTTTTCTTCACTCGCAAAATCAGACGCTTATGTGCCTGGTTTTGGTGACCCGCTCATGGGTCGTGCGGATACTCTGAATTTTTCAGAGCGTTCTTAATAAAAAAACGGAGGAACAACTATGCAAGTATCCATCACAGGACGTCATGTCGAACTCACAAACCCTTTGAAAGCGTATGTCAGTGATAAACTGCAACATCTTAAACATTCGTTTGATCATGTCGTGGATGTACATGTTGTGCTTTCGGTGGAAAAATTTCGGCAACGCTGTGAAGTGAGCATGCAGGCCAATGGCATCAATATTCATGGTAGTCATGAGACAGAAGATATGTATGCATCTATTGATGGTGTGGTTGATAAACTGAACCGTCAGCTCAAGCGTTATCGTGCAAAATTGCGTCGGCATCGTAACGTGGCGCAACAACAGGCCAGGGAAATCAAGGTGTCGCACACAGTGCTGGATTTGGCCAATGATCGTGAGGAGTTGAGTGAAGACTACCAGCCTGAGACACTGCGTCATGAACAGATAGATGCCAAACCGATGAGTGTCGATGAGGCCGTCATGCAGCTGGAGCTGGGAAGCCGCGATCTGCTGTTTTTTACCAACGACCAGTCTGAACAACTCAATGCAGTGTATCGTCGACCAGATGGCGCGTTAAGCTGGATTGAGCCCGAGACAACTTGATTCAAGGACGGATTCCGATGCCTTTTTTAACTCCCGACCATATTCAGCTCGATTCACAGGCTCACAGCAAGCGGGCTTTGATTACAGAACTGGCTCATGCCCTAGCCTCAATTGATCCTGACACGGTCATGGAAGTGGTCATGGCTCGCGAACAGCTGGGCAGTACAGGCATTGGCCACGGGGTAGCAATACCGCATGGCCGAATGCCTGATTTGTCCGTACCGATGCTGGCCTTGGCAACGCATGTCAGCGGGGTGGATTTTGAGGCCATTGACGGCAATCCTGTCCATATTGTGGTGCTATTACTGGTGCCGGATTCCGATGATCGCCAACATCTGGAACTGTTGGCCCAACTGGCCAGAAATTTGCAGCAGGATAGTTTCCGACAACAGATCATGGAGGCCGATAGCGCGGAAGCCGTGGCAGCGCTGTTTGCCAGCAGGGTTAATACTGACTAGGGCCTGTCCACATGTGTCTGACTGAAGCGCCGCTGCCCAAAATGGGGCCAGTCAAGGCGCGAGGAGTAAAGTTTGGTTGATCCAAATGAACGACAACAAGGTGAATTGCGATTGCGCAAGAGAGAGTCCCCTGGGGGAGCAACGCTGAATGGCCTCATTTGGGGCGCGGCCCTGCGGGATATGCCATTTTTATACCCTGCGGCGTTGTTTCTCGCTTATGTGCATTCAGCACACTTCGCTCGAAATGCCTTGCAGAGTAATAAAAATGGTTATATCGCTACAGCCAGACACATGTGGACAGGCCCTAATGCATAAGTCCCGCCGCATCACGATTCGTGAACTATTGAGCGAGCAGGGGAAAGCTGCAAAAATGCGCCTGCTGGCAGGGGAAAAGGGATTGGATCGTTACATCGATCATCCACGCATGCAAAAACCATCCCTGGCTTTTGCCGGTTATATTGAACATCTGAGCGACTATCGTCTGCAGGTGATCGGGCAGACCGAAATGAGCTATCTGGCCACTCGCTCGCCCGAAGAACAGAAGCAGGCTATCGATGCCGTATTTGATCTTCGCCTTGCCGGTGTTGTCATTACCAGGGGGCAGCCACCGCCTGATACCATTCTTGATGCAGCCAAACGTACCGATACGCCCTTGATGATATCCGAATTCTCCTCATCGACGTTTATGACAAATATGCTGCTCTTTCTGTCACATCGGCTGGCACCGGTGCTCTATCAGCATGGCGTATATATGGACATATTCGGTCTTGGCGTGCTGATCACCGGTGCCAGCGGTATTGGTAAAAGTGAAATTGGGCTGGAACTGATTTCACGTGGGCATCGTTTGATTGCAGATGATATGGTCGAATTTTCCCGTGAAAGCCCGAAAGTTGCGGTTGGACGCAGCCCGGATACGTTGCGCTATCACATGGAAATTCGCGGGCTGGGCATACTTAATATTCGTGATTTGTATGGTGCCGCAGCGATTACTGACACCAAGCGTTTGAGCCTGATGGTGGAACTGGTGCCCTGGGATCAGGTTGCTCCGGAGGATCGGGTGCTGGGCGAGGATAGTGAGACCGGCATTCTGGATGTGCCGATTCCGCGTATACCAATTCCAATCCGTTCCGGTCGTTCACTGGCTGTCCTGATTGAAGTGGCAACCCGCAACCAGTTACTGAAACAGCGGGGCATTCATAGTGGCGAAGATTTTGTGCAATCGCTTCGGAATAGAATAGAGCAAGGGCAGTAACATGAAACAAACAACGCGCCTGCATGATTTTTTCCACCCTGTGGCAATGTTTTATACCACGGGTTGGAAAAAATCCATGCGCGTTAAGGTGCCGGAAAAATCAGGATGCTATTAATCAGCGGCCTGTCCGGGGCGGGTAAAAGTACAGTACTGCATGCACTGGAAGACGCAGGATTCTTCTGCACGGATAACCTTCCACTGGAGATGCTGCAGGATTGGGCGGTCAGCATGCAGGGGCGTAAACAACCGGCTGCTGTCTGTCTGGATGCACGCTGCGGCTTTACCGCCAGCGCAATCAGAGCGGCTATAGAAGATGTCCGCGCACCAGGCAATTGGCAACTGCTGTTCATTGAGGCAGATAATGAAGTCCTGCAGCGCCGCTTTTCCACTGTCAGGCGCCGCCACCCCTTGCCTGACAGCCATGATCTGATGGCATCGATTCGGCAGGAACGCGAAAGCCTGATGCCGATTCGGGCTATGGCAGATATGATTTTGGACAGCAGCTATTTAACGCCCTATGAGCTGGCGGAGAAGGTCGATTTGTTCTGGCGTAAACCGGGGCAAGAGCAAAACAGGTTGTCATGTACGGTTATCTCTTTCAGCTATAAAAATGGCCTTCCGGCCAATGCCGATATCGTATTCGACATGCGTTTTTTGCCCAATCCGCATTATGAACCCGGGCTGGCTGAACTCACCGGGCGTGATGAAAGCGTCATTCTGTTTTTACAGTCCTGCCAGGAAGTTGGGCAAGCTGAAACGCACATCCGGCAATGGCTGACATTTATCTGGCCGCATTTGAAAAAAGAAAGGAAACAGTATTTTACGCTGGCCTTCGGTTGCAGCGGAGGCCGCCATCGCTCGGTTTACATGGCTGAGCGTTTTGCCGACTGGATCCATCAACAGGGCATGGTTGAACCGGGCATCCAGCACCGGGAACTGGGAATAACGCAACACGGCGCAGCTGAAAAATATCAAATTGGAGCTGAATTATGATCGGCATTGTACTAATCGGCCATTCGCGCATCGCCAGTGAGATGCTGGTGTCGTTACAATATGTGGTGGGTGAGCAACCGCTAATGGATGCGCTGGATGTTACCAACGATAGCAGCCCGGAACTGATTGCCGATATGCTGGCAACAAAGATTCGCACCTGTGATGTCGGTCAGGGAGTGCTGTTGCTGGCTGATATGTTTGGCGGCACACCATGCAATGTTGCCATGGGTTGCTTACAGGCAGGTCGTGTTGAGGTGGTATCCGGTTTCAATTTGCCGCTTTTAATCAAAGCTGCCACATTGCGCCATCATGTTGACAGCCTGAGCGAACTGGCCCACCAGGTTGTCAGGGCGGGTCGTCAGTATATTCAGGTCGCCCCTAATATTACCACCACAGATCATGCCTCGACCAACGGCGACACTGTGAAACACGCTGATGCCTGAACAGACGATTACCATTTGCAATAAACTCGGGCTGCATGCCCGGGCGTCGGCAAAGCTGGCCACTGAAGCCAGTTGTTTCGACTCGGAAATCAAGCTCATCAAGGACGGGATAGCAGTCAACTGCAAAAGTATCATGGGGATCATGATGCTGGCTGCCTGCCAGGGAATGACGTTAAAAATTAACGCCGAAGGTATTGATGCCGATGCTGCGCTTGAATCTATTGTAGCTCTGGTGGATAACCGTTTTGGAGAAGCGGAATGAATACACATTGCCATCCGGGTCAACGAGCGGGCGTACGATGTGAAGGATGCCCGGTTGCCTCCAGCTCCGGTGTTGTGATCGGGCAAGTGAAGAAATTGCTGCATGGTCAGCAGCCAGTATCTGAACGTACTATCGAACTGCATATGATCGATCATGAGGTGGCTCGTCTGCTCACTGCGATTGAAGCGGCCGGACAAGCCATTGATGTTGAACGCAATCATCTGATGGGTGCCGGTATCAAAGATCTGCTGATGATTCTGGATATGCACCGCATGCTGATTTCCGACCCGGAACTACTGGCCAAATCTTCTGCCCGAATCCGCAACGATTGCATCAATGCCGAATGGGCACTGCGGCAGGAGCTGGATGCTATCCAACGCATATTCGATCAAATTGAAGATGAATACCTGCGCAATCGCAGCGATGACATCGAACATGCGGGCAGGCGTATCCTCGATCATTTGACCGATGACCTGCCCGAATCCAGTGAGAAGTCGAATAAAGCACCGTATTTGAGCCAGAATGGAGAGAAACCGCTGATTTATGTCGGGGATGATTTTTCTGTCTCTGATGTCGTTAGCATGTGGCGTTGTGGCGTGGCCGGCATCGTTACAGAGATGGGTGGTGCGGATGCGCACAATATCATTGTCGCCCGCGGTATTGGTCTGCCTGCGATGGTTGGCGCCACTGGTATTTTGGCCGATATTGAAGATGGCGATATCCTGATTCTGGATGCCGAACAGGATGTGTGGATTCTGAATCCGTCACAAACTGAACAGACCGCCTATGTGAAATTCAAAGCGGCTGTTTCGTGCAGCAAGAAGGATATGCAAACGTTTGCCTGTAAACCGTCACGGAGCGCCGACGGCCATGAATTGAAACTGATGGCCAATATTGAGTTCCCGGAGGAACTGGATTTGGCAGAAGACACCGGCATTGACGGCATCGGACTGTATCGAAGCGAATTCCTGTTTATCAATGAATCCACCATGCCGGATGAACAGTACCAATATGAACAATACGCCAAACTTGTCCGTCGCATGAATGGCAAACCGGTCGTCATGCGGTTGCTTGATATCGGTGGCGACAGACCGTGGCTGTATAGTGATCTGGCCGGCCATGATTATGGCGGTGCCAACCCTGCGTTGGGCCTACGCGGTGTGCGACTGCTGCTTCGCAACCCGGAATTACTGAAAACCCAGCTCAGTGCCATGATCAGAGCGGCCGATGAAGGGCCTGTCCGGATTCTTTCTCCGATGGTCACGAATACCGAGGAAATGGAAAAGGTTAGAGATATGGTTGAACAGTGCCGGATTCGCCTTGGTGTTACAGAATCCATCCCGTTAGGGGCTATGATCGAGGTGCCGGCCACGGCACTGATTGCCGGAGAAATGGCAGCAGTCAGCGACTTTTTTTCCATCGGCAGCAATGATCTGATGCAGTATGCACTGGCCGTTGATCGTAATGACGAAGAGGTCGCAAACCTTTATCAGTCAGATCACGGAGCTGTGTTGCAATTGATTAAACTGACTGCATCTGCAGCAAAACAAGCCGGTATTCCGGTTTCGATATGTGGCGAACTGGCCGCCAACCCGGAGTGGACAGCCACGTTTCTCAATCTGGATATGGAATATCTGTCCATGAGTTCAAGTAATATTCTCTCTATTCGCCGTTGCCTCAGCCGCCAGACATATAAACCCATGTTGCAATAATTCTTCTTACTTTTGCCGAATCAGGCAAAGCCGTTTACCCTTCGCCACCGGATAGTTTACGGATCAAGGAGAAAGGCATGCGATACAACTGGACTGTGGATGAAATCGAGGCTCTGTTTGAACTGCCATTCAATGATCTGATGTTTCGTGCCCAGCAGGCGCATCGGGCCAATTTCGATGCCAATGAAGTGCAACTCTCAACCCTGTTGTCGATTAAAACCGGTGGTTGTCCGGAAGATTGCAAATATTGTCCGCAGAGTTCGCGTTACAATACCGATGTCGAATCCGAGCTGTTGATGAAAAAAGAACAGGTGCTTGCCGCCGCCAAAATCGCCAAAGAGAAGGGGGCATCCCGTTTCTGTATCGGCGCAGCCTGGCGCGAACCCAAAGGCCGTGCCTTTGAACTGGTCTGCGACATGATTTCCGAAATCAAGGATATGGA
>CAZUVA010000031.1:0-9838 GCA_964622755.1 uncultured Zetaproteobacteria bacterium | reverse complement strand
TGACTCTTCTGCTGATGCCAGCGTTGGCATCGCGAACCATGCCAGCAGAGCAATAGCGCTCATGCTACTAATCATACGTTTCATGCAAATCCCTCCTGAATTATTGTTAAAATTTAATCTTCGTATTTATTACAATCGGAAATGTATGTGACCAGGCAAATCAGCCCCAGTGCCACGAAAATAATTCCATACATCATATAAACAGTATCGTTCTGAAACATAACCGAAGCTTCAATAAAGTCTGCAAGCATTCTTAAACCTCCCTAAGATTTAATAAGATGGCATCCTGCATGCCGAAAAGAAAAAGGCAAGCATCAAATTAACAATTTTTAATCCTGCCCTTAATCCGGCGCAATCAACAATGCACCACTGAGGAAAACAAACAGTCGAACCACAATAATCCCGCGACTTTGCAATCGATGCTCTGGCCGCGCATCCCGTTGTCCACCCAGTAATTGACGGCCGGCCTGAATCTGCAGCACGTACAGCGCGTACAATGTCAGGATCAGAAAAACATGGGCCCAAATAGCAAAAGAAAGCAATTCCCCGTCATCAATCAACCGTTTGACCCAGTTATGCGTTAAATACAACCAGACAGGGAACAGCACATCGAAAACCATGATGCAACTCATCAACGCGATATGCAGGATATGATTTTTTTTCACCAACCAGGCAACAGCCAGAACGACAAAACTGATCAGAACAATCATTACGGATAACGCCATGGTCGCACCCTATGTGAATAGACCATGATTGCACCATACATCGTTCCTGACGCATGATAATGCAGTTATAATACAGTTGCCTTGCAAGCCGTGATTCGAGCGCTAGCCTGCCGACCATGCCCAAGCCAGCCCCCAACGAACATCTTTATCTTGTAAAATTCCTCATCATGTCGGTCGTGTCTTTTTTCATCGGCACCGTCCACGGTCTGTTGCAGGTGATTCCAGCCGTGCGCGCATGGCTGGATTCTATCGGTAGCCCTTACGGCGGCCCCGGCCACATGATCGACCCGCTGGCTCATGCCCATATCAACCTGGTTGGCGGCGTCACCATTCTCGGCATGGCAGTAACGTATTATATGTTACCAAAAATAACCGGCAAACCGATTCATTCACATCGACTGGCCGAACATTCATTCTGGTGGACCACCATCGGTGTATCGGGATTTTATATCTCCCTGCTTGTTTTCGGCTTCATCGAAGGCAACCTGTGGCTCACTGATCCCGCACTGGTTCCTGCGGTGCACAAGTATTATGGCCCGGTCATCTCTTTTGTCGCTTCAATCCTGGCCGTAGGGTTCTGGGTTTATCTGGCCAATGTCATGATGACCCTGAAAGATATCTACAAAAAAACCCCTTGAAGGAAATAAGCATGCGACTTGAATGCGGTTGTCCCTCCGAATATCCCGATTGGGATGGTAAGGATATCGATCTTGGTGCAACACTGGTGCATGAACAGGGCTCGGCCATGTTCTTTCACATGCCCATCGGCTTCGAGGCATGTCTGGATCGGCAACATCATGATATCGAAAAATTGAGCCTCAATGAGCAATGGCCCGGTTTTGTGCTGGCCGAATCGGCCATGTTTCGCGGCCGCATTCTGGCTCTGCTCAGTGAAGATAATTCTCCGGCCCGTAAAACCTATCGTTTGAAAAATCCTTATATGTTGCGCGTACAGCTATTCAAAGGAAATCTTAAAGACATTAAAATCTCCATTCGCCAAATGCAGTCCGAACTGTTTGATCAAGGTCGCATGCCCAAAAACCTGTTTCTGAGTTATCTCACCTGTCCGCGCTGCCAGCAAGAACGCGGCGGCACCCAAATTATGCTACTGCGCCACTGGGTAAAAAGCCCCAAACTCGAACAACGGCTGGCCAAACACATCAAGAAAAAACCTTAACAAGCATTTTACCGCAAAGTTTCGCAAAGAAAGATCAAAACCAGTAAGATATGAATAGCTGGATAAACCTTCTGAATCTAGTCTGGAAGTAATTCTCAAACACCCCCTCATTCAAGCTCTTTTGATGAATTTCTTAGCGCAACTTTGCGTCCTTTGCGGTTATCGCTTTTGACCTTGTTTTTTTTGCATCAGATTTAAAATAAGCAATCAGGTCAGCGCGATCCCTGGCTGCGATTGGTGGCATACTCATGCGCGTATTGGGCTTGATTTTGCGCGGCCCGCTCAACCATGCATCCAGCGTCGAATCATCCCACACTTCAAATGGTACGCCGGTAATCGTCGGTGCCCGGCCATAGATATCCTTCAGACCCGGTCCGATCAGTTTCCATTCGCTGTGCAAATGATGGCAAGGCAGACAACGTACTTTTGCTATCACAGCACCACGCTCTGCATCAGCCGCATAAACCGGGGCAGATATAACCAACATCAACAGCAGTAAACCGAATCGCATCATGGTTGCGCCGGAGCAAATGCAAATACTATTTCACTATGCTGACCCCGACGAGTCAATCGCACATAGAGATGATCATGCAGTACGTCTTTTACCGGCAGAGCTCTGCGAAATACTCCCAGCGCTCCATCCGGCATCGCCTGCTTCCAGCCGGAATGTTCCGTATGCACTTCTACCAGCAAATCATTCACAAAACCGCGCTGTTGATGATTGGCAATGAGGATAAATTCATTCATCCCCTGCTGGATCGGAGTTGGTTGGGTTTCCATTCTGATGGTAATATCCTGCCATGATTGAGGCGCCGGCAACCAGTTTTCCTCATCAGCCGAGCAAGAAGACAATAATAAACCCGCCAACATCAACAAACACAGACGCATCAGGGGGTTTCCTCAGCAGCATTCCGGATCAGATAATCCCGCACCGCAGTTATTTCCGACGCCTGCATCGGCGCTATTCGGCGCTGCACACGATGCTGCTGCATACGGGCAATCACGCTCGGCCATTCAGCAGCCGTATGCGTGGTTGTTCTGGGAGGCACATGGCACCCGGAACACCGGGCGCGATAATTCTGGAAGGCCGGACTACCCATCTCAGGATAATCCACAGTGTGCTTTGGACTATTGCCCGGATCGCAAGCTACAAGCCCCATGACAAGCAACATTGCAAACAGGTGTGATATAAAACTCATTTATTTATTCTGGTCTCCATGCTTCGGCATATCTATATCATCGTCCTCGTGATCCGAATCCAGATGACCACCGCGATCAGAGCCATACAGGTTGGTCATAAAGAAAACCACGCTGCCCGCCACGATAAAATACAGCACCGCATATACGTGCCCCATGGTAAACCACGGGCGCGCATGGCCCGGCCTATCTCCCCAAAACGGCAGCGACAAACCGAAGGCCACAATCAACACGCCGACAATCACGGCGTAAAACCATTTTGGAATCCGCTTCTGGGATTTAGGAATATTCTCGACCAGTTCCCAGTCATCCATGCCCCGTTTTTCCAGCCGCTCTTCATCAGATTCATAACCATAGTGATCCTCAGGCGTCGTGCCCCATTCCACTTTGGCTTCACCCTTCGGATTCTGTTCTTCGCTCTTCTCTGTCATGTCATACCTCACCAGATAACCATTCCACTCACCCGCCGGGCGCGAAGTGCGTGACATTAAACATGCCCGACCATCCGTCATTCGAGCTGGCAAACACACGGAACCGATACAAACCCTTGGCCAGCGATTCATTGATATGCAGCTTCACATCCTGTCTGCCTGCCGTATCGAAATGCACCTTGCTTTTTTCCAATTGATACACCCCCGCATCAAGCCCTTCAATGCGGAAGCTAATATCAGTCGGGTGGTAGATTTTATGCGCTATATTAATACGATAATCCAGTATCTTCGCCCCTTGCCACGCCTCGCTGCGATAAACCGAAAATTCATCGCTCTGATATCCCGCAATACCGATTGCGAAAAAAACAGCCCCTGTCACTGTTGCCAGTGAAGATGCTCTTGCACGTGCAAAAAATGAGGCAACCGACCCCCGCTCGCTCTCCTTTTTATCCTCCGCCCCAATTGCAAAACTCAGCAACCCAGAACCCTGCAGCTTCTTGCTCTTGCTGTGTAATTCATCACAGGCCGTAATGCATTCGCCACAATTGACACAGGAATCGAACACCGCCGTCTGGCAAGGATCAATATCGAGAAAACAGGAGTCAACGCAATAATGACAGGTTGCACAATGATCACTGCGGCTCTCATCATATTGAATATGTAATGTTTCGCGCGTTTTGAATGAATGCTGCCAAACCCTGTAAATACACATGTATTTACACATCAAATGCCTGATCACGGCAATATCGAGCAGAAACACCGCTACACAGACCATATAAATCCAGTACAGACTGCCCGCCAGCTGAGGGTCTTCAGTAAACGTCACCAGTGACCAGATCGCCGAAGGCGGAAAAAAATAGAGCAGCGGAATCAGGGCATACAACATGGAAGGTAATAATAACCCAATACCAAGCAGCAGATAATTTAACACCGATTGCCGACGCACCGCCACCTGCATTTTGTCTCCGCTCATGTCCATCATATCCGCGCGGCGACCCAGCAGCTTATATGTCAACATATTGGCATATTCCGAGGCGGTATTTTGCGGGCACATCCAGCCACAAAACACCGAGCCAACCAGAGAATACATCATCACCAGCAAACTGGCAGTAAACACCCAGAAGCCCATGATAATAAAAATATCAGAAAACCAGACCTGCCGATCCAGCAGAATCACGCCGCCAGCTTCAATATCAATGCGAAACAAGCCGGAGAGCGGAATAAGCACCAGAATCAACAGCGTCAGGTATTGAACAACGCGACGAGCCGGATGTAATATGGTCGCTCCAGGCACATGTTCCTGTTGAATGGGAATTTGTTTTAGCGCTTCATTAGCGGACATCCCCGAACTTTACCTCCAGCCTATACGAACACAAACAAAAAGAGTGCTTCGGTTACTTTTAAAATGGGGCAGAAATCCCTGATTCACTATACCCTGATTACATTTTTGTGAAGAAATGCAGCGAGGATCAATAGTTGAGCTTCCTGATATTGGGTATATAATCGTAGGCGTAAGGTGTTCATTTTTGTACAGACTGATCTTAAAAGGAGATGTGTATGTTGATTACTTCACAAATTCAGCACAATGTAGCCACCATTGATGAAAATGCCTCCACACTGGATGCGGCAAAACAAATGACCGAACGCTATATCGGCTCACTGGTTGTAACCGGCGCCTATGGCATTAAAGGAATCTTCACCGAACGTGATCTGATGATGCGCGTCATAGGCGAAGGGCTGGATCCCGCTCAAATCAATGTAGGTGATGTAACTGATGAATCATTGGTGACAGTAGGTCCGGACGAAGATGTGATTCGCTGCCTCGATTTGATGAAGGAAAACCGTTGCCGGCATCTGATTGTGTTTGATGGTGAGAATTTCATCGGCATCATTTCAGTACGTGATATGGTAACACTGATGCTTGATGAAAAAGAAACACTGATCGCGAGACTTCAGGAATACATAAGCAGCTAGGAGCCTGTCGGGCTTATGAGACACCTACTGCGCGGCAGGAACAACGGCCCAAAACACCCTGATTTATCGTTACATAGTTACCACTATGCGCCTCAAAATCATGCTATTTTTGACTCATTTCCCTACCTGCTCGCAACGATCACCCTAAGTCCGACAGACTCCTAGACCGCATTATTCATAAATGCTGCTTCCGACCTTTTTCAACCCGTTCAGTTTCCTTGGCAGTATTTTCGCCCTGAATATTTCCAGCCACTTGCTTACGGCTATATTCTTCCAGAAATACTGTTAAATTGGCCACTACCAGTGAATAAATGATGACACCAAAAACCATGGTCATCACAGCTATAATCCGTCCACCGGATGTAATCGGAACGATATCACCATAACCGACAGTGGTCAGGGTTACAAAAGCCCACCACAGGCCATCCGGCAACTGGCTAAACTGCGGATTTTGTCCGTGTTCAAGCAGAAATGTTATAGTACCGAAAACAAACATAAGACCAAACACCATAGCCATAGCCGCAGGCAGGCTATCACCGGAAACCAGTACCAGACGAATCAGACGATCTTTATTGGCGCGAATTAATGTCCCCAACCTCAAAGCGGGGATCAGGTGGGCAAGCCTCAAGGCCATCAACATCCTCAGAATTGGTGAGGACAGCACGACAACCAGAACCAGGTCCAGCCAATTGGATTTCATCCATGCCTGCCGATCATCAGCAATCCACCAACGGCCAAAAAACATGATTACGAAACTGATAAGCACGATCATAAGCGCCCATTCAGGGCGATGTTCTACAAATGGAATGACAACGGCCATAATCGTGCCGACAAACAGCCCGATATCAAGGCCACGCTGCCAGATTATGCGTTGATTCATTGATTTAGTGATCGCCGCCCGATTTGTGGCCAAAATAGAGCGCCAGAGATACCAGAAAGATGCCTGCACCCATATAAAGAATATTCAGCGGGTCATCAAATGTGACATGCAGGACATTCTTGAAAAAAGCCACAATCAGAATCATCACAATAACCTTGCCAAGCCGGTCCTTCAAATCATCCAGCGACTCGATTTGCAGCAGCTTTCCGGCAGCAGGGTTATCACGTGCAAAATCAATCTTGTCGATATGCAGTTCATACACGCCCAGCGCGAAAATAAGCAGCACGATTGCCAGCAAAAAATCATCCACGGCGGTAATCACATGGCTGACCAGAACGATATGAAAATGCTCAACCTCATGACCCATGAAGTAAACCTGAATAAACTCAATCAACAATCTGCCCATATCCCATGCCGATGAGATAAACAGTAATGCCATCCCCACCACACAGGACCACACCGCCAGCAGGGTCAGATAACGGGAACCCCACAGCATTTTTTCAAAAAACATTTTCACGTCGAATCCTCCCTGTTATTTATGCAAACAATGTGCATAACCTAGCAATATCCAAATCAATCGCCAGCAGATGCCATATTGATGTTACGATTTCAGTACCGGATTATGTCGGCCACTCACCTGCACCGCCGCGCAGCAGCACCGGCTCATGTTCACACAGGTCCACCACTGTAGTCGGTATCATGCCACCCCATCCAACATCCAGCACCGCGCATGATAGATGCTTCAAACGCGGAACAAATTCATCCGGATCAAAAGCAGGATTATCGTCTCCCTGAAACTGCAGTGTCGTACACAATAAAACCTCCCCGCACTCCTCCAGTAGCAAATGGCAAACCGGATGATCCGGAATACGAACACCAACATCGCGACGTTTGCCAAATATGCGGCGCGGTAGTGAAGAACATGCCGGCAGGATAAATGTATAAGCGCCCGGTAAACACCGCTTCAGAATTCGATGGGCCTGATTATCCATGCGCACACAGGTCGCTGCCTGTGACAGGTCAGCACAAACCACCGCCCACAGATGAGAATCATCGAGTTGCCGCAATTTGAGTATCTCAGCAATCGCATCCGTTGCCTGTGGTCGACACATCAGCACATAGGAAGTATCCGTTGGTACGACAACAAACATACCGTCCTTTAGCAATTCCGCAGCCCGACGAATCTGCCTGATCTGGGGACGTTCGGGATGCAGGCGCAAATGTTCAAATCGATGCAAGTTTTGTTCCTTCCTTCAGGCTTAAAGCCCCGGGATCATACCTCCGAGTCCCTTGAGAATCTTCTTTTGCGGAGATTCGGGCTGGACCTGAGGCTGAATTGTTGCTCCACCCTGAGCCGGTGCGCTACCTTTCGCACCACCACCCAGGAGTTTGCCCAGGCTACCGCCAATTTTACCCCTGTTTAACAAAGCCGGCGCATTATTAATTAATGTTTTGGCATTGATTTCGGGCCTGATTTTCGGCGAATCAAAAGATCCGGTAATATGTAACGGCACTGACAAACCTTTGGCTAGAATCGAACCGCCCTGCCCTTTCAGAGTGCCTACCACACGGGGTGTAACACGATAATCCATCGTTTTGCTGACCAGATCGGCAGTACCCTTACCGGTCACACGCAATAATGGCGAGACCATAAATAAATCCTGATTATCCACTACCCCGTTTTTGATATTGAAGCTACCGGACAGACGCGCAAAATCCGTCTCCTGCGGCCCCTGTTTGTAGGCCGTCGGATTGGTAAATTTGCGAAGTGCTCCGGCGATATCGAAACCCTTGAGTTTACCGTCTTTGAACAACACATTACCCCGGCCATTGAGTGTTTTTACCGCAGTCTGGGTCAATCCCGTAGCCCTGAGGCTGGTGTCCATAGACATGGTTCCGGTAAGCTTATCCATATTTGCCAGTGCTTTGAGAAGCGGGCCTGCCTGTACGCCGGTGATATGTACCGACTCTTTCCATCTGGCCGGGTAAGATGCCACATTCAGGCTGGCTTTTTCGGTCACTTTGCCGCCTGCAAGGTTGAAGCTGAGAGGATTTAAATCAAAGCGTCCCCTCGAGCCATTGATGGTTGCGGCAAAGTTTTTCATCTGCAAACCACGCATAAACAGTGTTCCCACCTTCAGCTTCGATGTCACAGTCCAACTCTTCAGAAAACGCAAATCAGGTTCGGCCTCAGCTGCATTTGCGGCAATGGCTTCGCTGATAATCGACAGTCTTTCGGTCAAAGTGGCCTGCTGTTCCTGTTTACCCTGTGGCAACCATGGATCGAGATGCAACTGTTTGGCCGACATGCGCAGGCGAATGTCCGGCCCTTTAAACACCACTGCACCCGTTGCCTGCAGCAGGTCATCGTCAAGCATGAGTTGTAAATCGCGGATATCCATTTGTTTGCTGCCACCCACAACTGACGTATTGAATTTTAGCTGTTTCCACGGTGCCGGATGGCCGGCATACATGGCATTAAGATTCGGCACAAAAGTGGCCAGCCAAGTTCGGGTTATGGGCTGACTGTTAATATGCAGCTTCAATGTCGGATTGGTTGCCAGCTTCTGTACGCTTCCCTTAATATCAATCAAATTTTTTCCATCAACAGCCAGTGATGCCTGGCTCACTTTCAATTGATCCGCCTTCGGCATTTCAATTTTCCAGCTCAGAGCAAGCGAATGCGCCGCATTTAGCTTCAATTCACCTTCTCCCAGTCGGATTCCGTCAGGTCGTTGTTCCATTTGGGCTGAAATGCCGACCGAAGCTTTGCCAATATCACCCAGTTGCTCCGGCCAGCCGGAAATCATATTCCGGAACGGTTGCAAACGGATATTTTCCGCTTTCAAATGTCCCTGCACCGGCAATGATACGGGGTCGAGTTTGGCAAGATCACCGAGTGGCCCAATATTGGCATCCAGTTCAAAGGCATTGCCGGAGAGCTTTCCTGACACTTGCACTGAAACCGGTCGTTTCAACTGGACATCCTGCAGGGCGACATTCAGTTCAGACAACACAACAGGTTTTGCATCCGCATCTACCCAGGTGATTTCACCATCGGTGAGGCTCAGCGATTCCGCCTGCAAGGCGGCCAGCGCCGGGGCGGCAGGCGCAGACTGAGAAGGCTGCGAAGCAGCGGATGCCTGTGCATCACCCGCACCACCGGATGCAACAAGATCTCCCCAGTTGGTTTCGCCATTACTGCGCCGTTCCAGATAAATCACCGGCGTTACCACTTCAAAGTGTTTGATTTCGACATTCCTGGAGAACAGTGGCAACAGCGCCAATTTTACATGCAAGCGTTTCACGCTCAGAAAATCACGTTTGGCATAGCCGGGTCGATTGGCCAGATGTACATCGCCCAGCTCAACGCCAACCCAGGGAAATAACGAGGCTTTTATATTGCCGATTTTCAATTGCCGCCCTGTTGCATCCTCAACGGTTTGTTCAATCT
>CAZUVA010000030.1:0-10099 GCA_964622755.1 uncultured Zetaproteobacteria bacterium | reverse complement strand
GCGGATAATATGCAAATCAATTGCTTTTGTCTCAGCTGAAGTATGATTTTATTGCATTCCGGTTTGGAAGTCTTGCTTCTGCAGTTGTGAAAACTGTTGCGGCAAGGTTCGGTTTTGATGTGATAAATATGGTATCGATGCTGTTTTTATCAGGAGAGAGGTATTGATATGAAGCCGCTTGATAATCTTACAATTAGTCAGAGATTGCTTATTCCGAGTGCCATTGTGGTGGTGGGTTTTATCGCGATCATGTGGGTTTACGAAAATGGCGAAAGTCTTCGGCAGGAGGTTGCCGATGAACAGCAACAGGCTGCTGATTTTTATAATGCCACTGTTGAACTGGATGTGCTGGCTCTGCGGGCGGTCAATGATGAGAATTTTTTTTGATGCGTAATGATATAACCTATGAGCCACTTGCAAAAGTCTTCAAACCTGCTGAATTAAGCCTCTGAGAAGAGGCGAAAAAGCTCCCTTCTGGTAGGGTAAGTCATCCACGACAACCAAGCCAGAAAGGAGGGCAAAGATGAATCATCTTCGGGAAGGATTATCGCAAAGCTGGCTAAGAATTCAAGCCCAAGAACCGATATTGACATTGGATGTAGGCTGTAATTGCTTGGTATGTATGGGATTTTGAAATATTATGCCATCACCTTATTGGTGACAAGTGATTTTGCGGAACGCCAGGCGTATCAAAGGGTTACGGCATGCGCCGCATATCAATGTCGGATATTGGGTTTAAGCTGGCATAAATGTTGTTGAATAGTATACGATGATTAGGGTCTGTTAACGCTAATTTTGGCAGCAGTGCTCCGATCATCATTGGTGTGAGCTGGTTCGAATAAAGGCTTTTTCACTTCAATACAGATTACAGTGATATAAACTCAGGTTGTAATGAGTTCATCCAGAAAGGCGATACAGTTCTTCAGTTGTTCGCGTTTATTTTCAGAACTGTGCAACAGCGTAAGATTGCCGTCCGGGGTTAGTCGGAAGAGGCCGGGTTCTTTCTGGACGCGCATCAGCATATTGCCGGGGTCAATGCGGGATGTGGCGGTGAAGTGAAGGTGCATGCCCTGTTCTCTTTCCCTGATAGATGCCAGCCCTATTTCTGAGGCACGCCAGCGGATGCGCTGTTGTTCGAGACAGTATTTGGCTTCGTCCGGCATGCGGCCAAAGCGATCGGTCATTTCCTCAAATAACAGTGTAATCTGCGCATCATTTTCAGCTCGTGAGATGCGCCTGTAGAGATTCAGTCGTTCGCCTGTTTGCGGCACATAATCCGGAGGCAGGATGGCATTAATGCCCAGGTGAACATCGACAGATTGTTTCGGTTTGACGTGTTCACCGCGTGCTTTGGCCACTGCCGTTGCAAGCATGTCCATGTACATATCCAGCCCGATTTCTTCAATACGACCGCTCTGTTCCGCACCTAACAGATTGCCTGCGCCACGAATTTCCATGTCCTGCCTCGCCAGCAGGAAACCGGCACCGAGTTCAGTGTGTTCGGCAATGGCTTGCAATCGTTCGCGCGCATCGGCTGTCATGGCGCGTGCGTCGGGTGTAAACAGATAAGCGTAGGCCTGACGGTGGCTGCGCCCGACCCGGCCTCTGATTTGATGCAACTGCGATAATCCGAGCAGATCAGCACGCTCGACAATCAGGGTATTGGCATTGGGCACATCCAGTCCCGATTCGACAATCGTCGTGCAGACAAGCATATGCAGCCGACCTTCGTAAAAGGCCATCATCTGGCGATCCAGTTCAACCGGGCTCATCTGACCGTGGGCAATACCGATTTCCGCTTCCGGCACATCCTCTCTCAATCTGGCTGCGATACGTTCAATGCTTTTAACATGATTATGCAGGTAATAAATTTGGCCGCCGCGATAGAGTTCGCGCCGGATTGCTTCAGCAGCAATATGCGGATCAAAGCTGGATACCATGGTGCGAATGGCTTCCCGCTCAGCCGGTGGCGTGCTGATAATCGATACGGTGCGCAGGCCCGACAAGGTCTGGTGCAGCGTGCGAGGGATGGGTGTGGCCGTCAGCGTGAGCAAGTCCACACTGGTATGCAGTGCTTTCAGCTTTTGTTTGTGTTTGACGCCAAAGCGCTGTTCTTCATCGACAATGACCAGACCCAGATCGGCGAATTTAAATTGTTCCGACAGCAAGCGATGAGTGCCGATGATGATGCGGGTATCACCACCGGCCAGTTCACGAATAATGCGGTTGGTATCCTTCTTGCCCTGTAAACGGGAAATCAATGCAACGTGTAGATCAGTACCGGCAAAACGCTCGGAAAAACTGGCGAAATGTTGATTGGCCAGCACCGTGGTTGGTGTCAGCACAGCTACCTGTCGGCCCGATGCAGCCACAATAAATGCTGCCCGCATGGCGACTTCTGTCTTGCCGAAACCAACATCACCGCAAATGACCCGATCCATCGGCTTGTCACTGGAGAGGTCGCGCATAATAGCATCAATGCTTTCCGCCTGATCATCGGTTTCTTCAAACGGGAAGCGAGCCGCGAACTCCTCATAGGCCTGCATGAGGGAGCCTTGCATCGGGTAAGGCGTGCGCGTATTTCCGCTACGTGCAGCTTCGACTTCGATAAGTTCATGCGCCATGGCCAGCAAGTCTTTTTTGACCCGTTCACGGGTGCGCTTCCATTTTTCGGAACCCAGCTTATTGAGCTTGGGTGATTCATCACCGGTATACCGATGCAGCCGCGCTAACTCTTCAACAGGTACGAACACATGGGTTTTATCGGCGTATTCGATTTTGATAAAATCAGCGATATCATCTGCTTCGCCAAGACTTTCGAGTCCTTGGTATCGACCGATGCCATGATCCTCATGTACCACCGGATCACCCGGATTCAATTCGGCCAGTGATGTAAAAATATCAGCATGAAGAACGGTGGTGGTGCTACGGCCACGTTTACGTGGAAGATGTTGGCCGAGCAATTCACGGCCAGTCAGAAATAACAGTTTCTGTGCCGGGATAGCAAAACCGCTATCGAGATAACCGATGGTGGAACTCAATGGCCGACCGGCGCAATCAATCAGTGATGGACATACAGCGATATCGGCGATATCCGCACAAGCTTCAATCATGCGTTCCTGTTGCCCGAGACCGTGCGCAATCAGATACAGCTTCCAGCCTGTATCCAGTTTCTTTTTCAGCAATGTGCGTATGGCCTGAACAGGGTGGGCACGATCATTGAAATCGTTCAGCGCCGGTGCAGCAGCTGTTTCAGGCATACCTGCTTTCGGAAGGGTTGTTGCGTTGATCGCCGTTTCCACCGCATAAAGCTCTTGCGGGCTAATACTGGGTTCGGCACTGGCACGCACCATTTCAAACTGGGCTCTCACCTGTTCGGCAAAATTCCGCCTACGGGTTTCGATATTACGATCAGCATGGATATGACAATTTTCGGGCAGATAATCGAGCAGGCGTGCAGTTTGTGTATAGGTCAGCGGCAATAAGGCTTCGATACCCGGATGTGGGCGTCCGGCCTGTATCGCAGTTAGCATCGGGTGTGTACGCAGCTGTGGAAAACGGGCGCGAAATGCTGCAGCAAAGGTTTTGCGCCCCTGTTTGTCCAGAATCACTTCGCGAACAGGCACGGAAGTGAAGGCATCCAGATTCTCGCCTGAACGCTGCGTTTCTGGATCGAAACGGCGAATCGATTCGATATCATCGCCAAACAGATCAATACGCAATGGTGTTTCTTCGGTGGCTGGCCAGATATCGAACAGGCCACCTCGAGCGGCAAATTCACCTGGAGCCAATACGCGTTCGGCTGTCATCATACCTGCTTCGGCCAACCGTGTTTTCAAGCCGGCAATATCCAGCGGCATGTTTATTTTCAGTTGCCAGACGTGAGCCGCAACCGTTTCCGGTGGCGCAATACGTTGTAGCCAGGCCGGCAGTGCAGTCAGTATCAGACCTGTCGGTTCGGGTGTATTGAGTAGCCGTCCCAGTGTGGCAAAACGTTCGCCGACAATGCCGTGATGTGGAGACACGCGGTCGTAAGGTAATACCTCCCATGCCGGGAAACGCCATAATAGTTCGGGTTGGTCTTGCAGGAAAAAGGCGATTTCTTCGGACAATTGGCGGTAGCTGCGCAGGTCAGGGCAGATCCAGACATGCAAATGTCTTAATCGTGCCATGGATGCCAGTTTCCAGGCCAGTCCATTTAAAGGGGATGGAGAATTCTGATTCTGTGGATTCTGTGTTGCCGCACTCATTGGGCGGCGCATACTGCCGTAGTGTATCGGCTGGCGCAGCAATGAAATATTCAGAGCATGCAGATATTGCGGTGTCATCAGTATTTCATGCGTTGGATGGCTGGTGTAGGGTGCTGCGATGTAAAAAACAGAAGGGGGGCTTTGGCGATGAGTAAAAAGAATAATACATTGCCAACGACTGTAGAAGCTCTCCGGCTGGCTGCTCAGGATGTTTTACATTTGCAGAAACTGTTGGCCGACATGCATGAATGCGAGCTTGCAGATCTGCTACTTTCTTGCCGGAATGATGAAGAACGGCTTCTCATTACCCAGAATATTCCCGATGAGCTGTTAGGCGATGCACTGCTCGAATTGCCCGAAGGTATGCAGGAAGGTTTGCTTGCCTTACTCAATCCCGATGAAATCGAAGGTGCTGTAGAGCATCTTGATTCTGATGATGCGACGGATCTGTTGCAGAATGTCGATAAAAACGTTGCCGATGAGATCATTGAGCGGCTGGAACCGGCGGAACAGCGTGAAATTAAGCCGCTGATGGCCCATGATGAGGAGTCTGCCGGTGGCCTGATGCAGGTCGAACTGTTCAAGGTGCGTCATGACTGGAGCGTTGAGAAGGTGATTCAGGTATTGCGGCGTTTTGGCAAAGAAATCGAAAATCTCCATTATGTTTATGTGGTCGATGATGATGATTTGCTTGTCGGTGTGTTAAGTCTCCATGCCCTGTTGTTCGCCGGTGCTGAGGTGGTCGTGACCGAAATTACCAATGTCGACTTCCCGCGTGTGACGGCAGGTCAGGATCAGGAAGAAGTCGCCCGTATTTTTGATAAATACGATATGCTAGCCCTGCCGGTTGTGGACGATGATGGTGTTCTGGTTGGCCGTATTACGGCAGATGATGTGATTGATGTGATTCAGGAAGAAGCGACTGAAGACATGTATCGTCTGGCTGCACTTTCGGATCAGGATGATTTATCCGAACCGGTGGCAAAAACCACCCGAAGGCGCGGTGTCTGGCTGGCTGTTAATCTGCTCACAGCCATTATCGCATCGCTTGTGATTTCGCACTTTGAGGCAACGCTTTCCCAAATTGTGGCGCTGGCGATATTGATGCCGATTGTAGCCAGTATGGGCGGCATTGCTGGCACCCAGACGCTCACGGTTATTGTGCGCAGTATTGCCCTTGGCAGGGTGACTTTTGATAATGCCCGTCGCGCTTTAATGAAAGAGGTATCAGTCGGCATGGTGTCCGGATTGATATTTGCTACTGTCATGGGTGTGATTGCCTCGTTCTGGTTTCCGGAATTTGGTTTCAAACTGGGATTGATTATTGCTGCGGCAATGATGGTCAACTTATTCATAGCAGGGCTTGCCGGCGCCATGATTCCATTAACGCTGCAGCGATTGAATATAGATCCGGCCCTTGCTTCCGGCACGATTCTGACCACGGTTACCGATGTGGTCGGTTTTTTCTCTTTTCTGGGGCTGGCCTCGGTGTTCCTTGTTTGACAAGCTGGTGCTATTTTCCGTTTGTGTACATTCAGCACACTTCGTCCGAATGCCTTGCAGCGCAACAAAAGTGATTATATTGATACAGCCAGAGTCTGTGTAGCCATACTCTGGCGTCCCTTGAACTTGACATTATCTCTTTTTTATAAGATAAGTTGCACTGATTTGTGCCAGTATCGCTTAAGCTTCGGAGGGTAAGTGGCCTTTTTTTCAAGTAAGTCTGGAAATCTGATAGGGGTGGATATTGGTTCGACCAGCATCAAGCTGGTGCAATTATCCAGATCACGTTCGGGTTATGAACTGGTGTCAATGGCGGCGGTTCCCTTGCCGCGTGATGCTATCGTTGAAAACACTATTGTTGACTCTGCAGCTATTTCCGAAGCACTGACCGAGGCCCTGAGACGTGCTCGCCCGTCGACAAAGAATGCAGCACTGGCTGTTTCCGGCAATGCCGTGATTATCAAAACTATCAAGATGCCTCTAACGACTGAATTTGAGATGGAAGCACAAATTGAGTATGAAGCCGACCAGTATGTACCCTATGATATTGATGATGTATTTCTCGATTTCCATATTCAGGGTATTTCTGCTGATGATCCTGAGCAAATGGATGTGGTGCTGGTTGCCTGCAAGCGGGAGATTATTGAGGATTACCAACAGGTGCTTAATGAAGCCGGCCTGCATGTGAAATGTATGGATTGCGATGTCTTTGCCTTGGAGAATGCGGCTGAAATAACCGATGAACATACAGCGGCTACAGGCGGTGAATACGCGCTTCCGGATGAGAATGCAGAGGTAAACGCACTGATTAATATCGGTGCCAATATGATTAATATCAATGTGCTTATCGATGGCCGTACGGCGTTTGTACGTGACCAGTTTTATGGAGGCCAGAATCTGACCGAAGAAATTCAGAAAGAGCATAACATCAGCTATCAGGCTGCCGAGCAGTTAAAAATAGAAAATTTTGAAGATATATATCCGAGTGCTCTGGAACGATTTTATATTGATTTGACTTCTGAGTTGGTGCGCTCACTGGACTTCTATGGTGACCGTGGTTCTGAATTCCCGGTACGTAAGCTGTATCTCAGCGGAGGTTGTGCATTATTGCCAAATATTGCCACGGAGCTAGAGCAGCGGCTGGGTATTGATACAGGCGTGTTGAATCCATTCGATAACATCAGCATTCCGTCCGGTAAATTTGATGTCGAGAACCTGAAAAAAACCGGCACGATGATGATGATGCCGGTCGGACTGGCCCTGCGGAATTTTGACAAATGATTCGCATTAACCTCATTCCCTACAGATTAGCCCGCCGCAAGCAACAAATCATCTGGCATGTCAGCACGCTCCTTGCTGTCATTGTTGTGGCTGGATTGCTCGGTCTTGGGGCGCATACGGTTGCTTCGATACAGCTTTCGGATTTGAAAGAAGAATCCATTATGATACAACAACAGAATGCAGTTCTGAAGAAAAAAATCGGCAAGATTAGAAACCTGGACAGTTTACGAGCTGACGTTGAGCGAAAACTTGATCTTGTTGATAAATTGCAGGAAGGACGTTTCCGTTCCCTGAAAACATTGAATACAATTGCCAGTATTATTCCTGAAAATGTCTGGCTGGATATGATCGCGGATCATGGTCGTGACATTGAACTTTCCGGTCTGGGTGAAAGCAACAGGGCTGTAGCCAGTTTCATGCGCAGGCTGGATCAGTCTGCAGTTTTTACAGATGTTCGGTTGGGTGAGATCAGCCGGGTTGTGCTGAATGGATTGCCGTTGCGGCGTTTTAGCCTGAGCTTGTCGCGTGTTGGAAAAGTGCCGGCGAAAGTATCGCAGACATCAAAATTAAGCCATGGCACGGAAAGGAAGCCTCATGTTTGAGTCCATGAAGCTTTCTATATACGAATCTCTGCGATCCATGTTGCCGTTGCCGCTGTGGCAAAAGCTATCATTCCTCCTGGCGGTCTTTGCGCTAATGATGGCTTCATACCTTTATCTGGGCTGGATGCCGTTGCAAGAATCGATTACAAAGCAGGAATCGCAACTACAACTACAGAAAATGATGCTGCTTAAAAACCAGCGAATGGCTCATAACCTGGTGCGTAAACAGAAAGAATATGCCAAGTTAGAGAAGCAGTTGAAAGTGGCTTTGAATATGTTGCCTAAAAAATCCCAGATTCCGGATTTACTGGAAAATGTATCATGGGCAGGTAAGGACTCCGGGCTGGAGTTCAAGATGTTCAAGCCGGGTAGGGATGTGGCCAAGCAGATTTACGCCGAAGTGCCGGTGACATTTAATATTGATGGTAGTTTCCTGCAGTTGCTGACTTTTTTGAAGCGGGTTGGAGAAATGCCACGCATTGTGGACGTAAAAAACCTGGTACTGACAAAAGGGAATGCTGGCAATATGTTGTCTATTTCAGGCCAGGCAGTGACTTATCGGTTTGTGGACGATAAACCAAAAAAGACGCGTAAAGGGCGGCGTCAATAGCATGTTGAATGCCCGGGAGAGACAAATGAGGCACGTAATGAATGACTGGTTTGCGAATGATTGGTTTGCAATACGGCGATGGTCTGGCCGGTTAATCCTGGGGATGGTCGTGGTTATCACGCTGGTTTGCTCTCATGTGTCATCAGCGATGGCTGCAAGCATTGAAAGCCTGAAATTGCTCTCGGACGGGTCAGGCCAGAGTTTACGCATTGGCATGGACGAATTCGTTGAGTATCAGGTGTTTAATCTTGAAGGGCCGAAACGTCTTGTGCTCAGCTTTCCTGCCACATCTCTGACAGACGGCATTCGGCCAGTGCAGGGCGACGGCGGGGTTCTGAATGTGGTGCCTGCACAGGACAGCAATGGCGTTCGCATCGAAATCGGCCTGACTGCCGGAACAAAATATGAAATTACCGAAAAGGGTAAGGATTTGCTGGTGTTGTTTACCACTGAATCCAGCCAGCAAGCTACTGCCAAAGGTGCTGTGTTGCAGGACATTGAAGTGCGGGACAAGGGTTCGGTGACTGAGTTGATTTTGCGGGGTCGGCATCTGGACGTCAATCACAACGCGCTGGTCACCAATGAAGGAAAAACCATGGTACTCGATTTCTGGGGGGGTAAGTCTAAGCTCCCAAAAGAATATTATACCTATACATCCCAGCGATTGAATCATGTTGCTATCGGTGTGGCTGAGGGACGAGTACGTCTGGTTGTTTCCCTGCGTTCCGGAATTGGTGAAACCCATCAGATTGATGCCAGTGCGAATGAAATGATCGTACGATTCGGACAGGTAAAGCAGGCAGCGCATGCAGGGGGTATTGTTGTCGAAGCGGTAGATTTTCAACCTGATGATCGCATTGCCCACCTTGTGATTCGGACTGATAGAGCCGATCCAGTTATCAATTTGAAACAAGAAGACGGTAAAGTCGTGCTGGATTTGAATCATGCCCGGTTGGCCGAAGGGCAGGAACGCACCCAGGATGTGCGCGCCTTCCCGGGGCCGGTCAAGCAGATTGACAGTTATGGCGTTCACAAGGATGTACGGATTGTGGCGCGACTGCGTCAGAAGTCTGTGGTTACTTCGTATCAGGTTGGCAATGTGTTGACGGTCACGATGAAACCGGCAGATATGGTTGCCATGCAAACTGATGACGAAACAGCTAGGGAAGAAAAAATCTATACCGGACAAAAGGTCAGTTTTGAATACAAGGATATTGATATTCGCAATGCCCTGAAATTGATCGCTGAAATGTCCGATCTGAATATCATCATGTCTGATGATGTGACGGGAGTGCTGACCATGCGTTTGGTGGACGTGCCATGGGATCAGGCTCTTGATCTGATTCTCTCAGCCAAGGGATTAGGCAAGGAGAAAAATGGCAATGTCATGAGAATTGCACCGCTGGGTGTATTGAGCTCTGATGCGAACGCGAGGAAAGAAGCGAAACAGAGTGCTGAAGATGTGGCGCAACTGGAAACAGAGTTTATTACCCTTGGTTATGCTTCGGTGAACGATGTCAGAACTATTCTGGAGGGTGGTACGGTGGACAGGGCATCTACATCTACTGCATCTGCCGGAACTGCAGGCTCTGCTTCGGCCGGGCAAGCAGGTGGTGGCTCAGGCTCCAGTGAACTGAAACTGCTTTCAGAGCGTGGCAGTATCTTGTTGGATGAGCGTAGCAATACCATGATTATTACGGATACGCGTGAGCGTTTGAATAATATCAAACGTCTTATCACCGTGATTGACAAGCCGGCGCAGCAGGTGCTGATTGAAGCACGTATTGTGGAAGCATCAGATACATTTTCACGTGATCTGGGTGTGAAGTGGGGCGGTACGTATAATGATCCCG
>CAZUVA010000029.1:0-10368 GCA_964622755.1 uncultured Zetaproteobacteria bacterium | reverse complement strand
GATACTGATCCGGGAAGAAAAGAATCTTTTCCCGATTGCCCCAGCTCCATTCGAGAATTTTCCGGGCATTGCCGGAAGTGCAGACGATGCCGCCATGCTCGCCGCAGAATGATTTCAGGCTGGCGGTTGAATTGATATAGGTGACCGGCGTAACGCGCTCATCCGGATTGATAACTTCGGAGAGCTCAGCCCAGCAGCGGTTTACCTGCTCATCATCGGCCATATCGGCCATTGAGCAGCCGGCAGCCAGATCGGGCAGGATGACGGTTTGATCATCGCTGGTCAGAATATCGGCAGTTTCGGCCATGAAATGCACGCCGCAGAAAATGATATAAGGCGCGCTGGTCTTCGCCGCCTGTTGTGACAGTTTCAGCGAATCGCCGCTTACATCGGCGAAAGCGAACACTTCTTCGCGTTGATAATGGTGGCCGAGAATCAACACCTGATCGCCGAGTTCGGCTTTCAGGCGGCTGATTTGTTCAAGAATATCGGTTTCGGGTGTATCGTAAAGTTGCGTTAGCTGAGCCTGTGCATTCATATGCCAAAGTTTCAGGCTGTGTCCTTCCCTTGTCAAATAAGCTTGTTCAGGGTTATTCGAAATCGTTTACTAGCAGGGTACTCAAAAGGTGCAGAGGAATAACAAAAAGTATGTCATCGGGAGTACTGTGATCAACCACTTACGTGCATCAAGGCCCAAGTCTGGTTACGCTTCGCTTTGATTCTTGAATTGGAGATTTTTATGCCTGTTTATCGTTCACGCACTACCACCCATGGCCGTAATATGGCCGGAGCCCGCTCATTATGGCGTGCTACCGGCATGAAAGATGGCGATTTCGAAAAGCCGATCATTGCGGTGGTGAATTCCTTTACCCAATTCGTACCGGGACATGTGCATCTGAAAGATCTGGGGCAAATGGTGGCACGTGAGATTGAAGCTGCCGGTGGCGTGGCCAAGGAGTTCAATACCATCGCTGTGGATGATGGTATCGCTATGGGACATGGCGGCATGCTGTATTCATTGCCGAGTCGCGAAATCATTGCAGATTCAGTGGAATATATGGCCAATGCTCACTGTGCCGATGCGCTGGTTTGCATTTCCAATTGTGATAAAATCACACCGGGTATGATGATGGCGGCGCTGCGTCTGAATATTCCTGCCGTGTTTGTCTCCGGCGGCCCGATGGAAGCGGGTAAAGTGACGATCGATAACCGTGAAAAATTACTTGATCTGGTTGATGCCATGGTGATGGCGGCTGATCCGAATGAGTCGGATGAGGATGTGGCAGCGGTTGAGCGTTCCGCCTGTCCGACTTGCGGCTCCTGCTCCGGTATGTTTACTGCGAATTCAATGAACTGTCTGGCTGAAGCGCTTGGTTTGGCATTGCCGGGTAACGGTTCGTTGCTTGCAACGCACGGTGATCGCAAGGAACTGTTTCTCGAAGCGGGCCGGTTGGCTGTGGATCTGTGCAAACGTTATTATGAAGGGAATGATGCATCCGTGCTGCCACGTTCGATTGCTACCTTTAAAGCCTTTGAAAATGCCATAGCACTGGATATTGCCATGGGAGGCAGCACCAATACCGTCCTGCATCTGCTGGCCTGTGCACAGGAAGCCGGTGTCGATTTTACTATGCAGGATATTGATCGCATGAGTCGCAAAGTGCCCAACCTGTGCAAGGTTGCCCCTGCGGTTCAACAGTATCACATGGAAGATGTGCATCGTGCCGGTGGTGTCATCGGTATTCTGGCCGAACTGGACCGGGGCGGATTGCTGCATCGTGATGTGCCCACGGTACATACGGCCACGCTGGGTCAGGCACTCGATGCCAATGATATCATGAATGAAGCGAATACAGGCCCGCGTGAAATGTTCCGTGCAGCACCGGGTGGCATCCCTACTCAGGTCGCATTTTCACAATCCGAGCGCTGGAAATCACTGGATACTGACCGCGAAGCCGGTTGTATCCGTAATATTGAATATGCTTATTCGAAAGAGGGTGGTTTGGCGGTGCTCTTCGGTAATATTGCCGAGCGTGGTTGTATCGTCAAAACAGCAGGCGTAGATGAATCCATTTGGACGTTCAGTGGTACTGCTCGCGTGTTTGAATCACAGGATGATGCCGTAGCGGCGATTCTGAATGATAAAATTATTGCCGGTGATGTGGTGATTATCCGTTACGAAGGCCCGAAAGGCGGCCCCGGCATGCAGGAAATGCTCTATCCGACTTCTTATCTGAAATCCAAAGGTATGGGCAAAATCTGCGCATTGCTCACGGATGGCCGCTTCTCCGGTGGAACTTCCGGCCTGTCCATCGGGCATGCATCACCCGAAGCAGCTGAGGGTGGCGCGATTGGTCTGATCAAAGAGGGAGATATGATCGAAATCGATATCCCCAAGCGTACCATTCATCTGGCTGTGTCTGATGATGAACTGCTTCGTCGCCGTGCTGCAATGGAAGCCAAAGGCAGCGATGCATGGCAACCGTTGAATCGTGATCGTGTTGTTTCCAAGGCGCTGCAAGCCTATGCCGCATTGACAACTTCAGCAGACAAAGGTGCTGTCCGCGATTTGGAGCAGCTAAAATAATGACTGATCGACTTTTTTCGATGGTTATACTTTTACCCAACCACTACAGCGTAAGCTGGAGCTGTTGAGGAGAGATTATGAAACGATATGTTTTTATTGCCGCTACCCTGATTCTGTCTGCTTGCGCCCCGACCACCCATCAGGAGAACTCTGCTGCGCAGAGATCTGCGCTGAGTGTGAATGCCGGGACAGATGCCCCGAATGATCACAGTCGGACTGACCGGATCATTCAGGAGGACGTCATTATCGGCGGTGTGCTTGGAGGATTGGTCGGGGCATTCCTTGATGCGGACAGGGATGATCGCATTCATGCATCCGAAGTGCGCTATCACCGTGCGTGTAATCAGGGGAATGCCTACTTCAGCAAGGCAAGGCAGACCAGGGACCTGGAAGAACGGATTGCATTTATGCAGGAGGGTATCCGGTATTGCCCTGACAATCCGGCCGCCCACAATGATTTGGGGCTGGGCCTGATGCTCTGGGGAGATTTGACCGCTGCGCGTACGCAGTTTGCTTATGCACTCCGGCTTGAACCGGATTATAATCCGGCCCTGATCAACCTTTCCCGCATACAATATAATCAGCAGCCGGGGCAGAAGAAAGGACACAGGAGCGAAAGGAGCGGGCCGGCAGCGCGTGACGCCGGAAATGCTGTACATCGCGGGAGTCGGGAACGGCTGATCAGACATTATCAGAACAGTGAGGAACATCTCGAGAGACGCAAAAAGTGGAGTGATCGGCAGAAAAAACTCATAAAACAAAACGGAGGATTTGATTGATCAGCTGGCTGTACCGTTCGCTATCCGGGGGCTCAACGGGGGAAGTTGATCAATTGTATCCTGCACTGATGCAGTGTTTTCCTGAATTTACCGGGTGAATAGAAAGAACAATCAGGTTTCGTTTTGAGAATCGCGCCGGCAGGAGTGATAGGCGCTGATGCTCGACAGGGTTGAGACAGTGTAGGGCACAACCATGGTCAGGGCGCTTTTCAGCCATGCTGTCGAGTCCATGGTGCCAGCCAGAATGGCATCGCCGTGGTTGATGAAAACCAGAATTGGCCCGACAACCAAGGCAAAGCGAAGTGCAGTGCGGACAACTTCCGGTTGACGGGCTGTGTGCAGGTGTTTTTTCATGCGGAGTTTTGTGACAGTGACATGCGCCGCACTCTGCCGTAGATGGAATATGTATGACAAGTGTCGTTTTCTCTGTCCTCCGACAGACTCCTTACTTGCCAAGTGTACGATCGTACACCATACTGCGCCCATGGTGAATAAAGATCCTTTTTATCTTGGTCGACTGCAGGACTATTACGCGTTGCATCGTCTGATTCCATCCTATGCAGAAATCGCATCTCTGGTCGGTGTAAGCAAGCAGGGGGCGGTCAAGTTCATTGATCGTATGATTTTTGCCGGTTATATACGCAAGGGATCGGGTGGTCGTTTGAGCCCTGCCAATATGTTTTTTGCTCGACCGCATGTGGGTCGTGCACCGGCCGGTTTCGCCAGTCCGGCAACCGAGGCGCTGGGTGATGCTATCACCATTGATGAGTATCTGGTTGAACGTCCTTCCAGTACGGTGCTGGTTAGCGTACGTGGCGATTCGATGATTGATGCCGGTATTCACGATAATGATTTCCTGATTGTCGAGCGTAATACCAATCCGAACATTGGTAAAATTGTTGTGGCGATTGTCGATGGCGATTTTACCATTAAATATTTGCGTTCCGGTTCCGATGGCCCGTTTCTGGAGCCGGCCAATGAGGATTATCCCAATATCTATCCGGAAACATCGCTCGATATCTATGGCGAAGTTGTCGGCCAGTTCCGTAAATTCTGAAGTAACTATCCAGCTCACCCCTGCTTGGCCCGATAGCTGTGTCAAAAGTACTCATTTGCAGGAGCAAACTCCGTTCTTTTCCCTTGCTCTCGAACCAGGCAGGGGCAATCTGAATAGCTACTTTTTGTTATTGCGCTGACGTTGCTTTGAAAATGCTGACTAACTGGTTAAATGCTATTGCGCATGTGGATTGTGATGCGTTTTATGCTTCCTGCGAGGCAGTGCGCCATCCGGAGTTGAAGGGGCGGGCGATTTGCGTGCTTTCCAGTCAGAATGCCATTGTGGTGGCCAAAAGTTACGATGCCAAGGCACTTGGCATCAGTACCGGCATGCCGGTGTGGGAAGCGCGTAAGCTGGCACCGCAGGCTGTATTTCTGGCTGCCGACTTCCGTTATTACGGCCAGATGTCTGACAAGGTGTTTGCGATACTCCGTTCCTATAGTCCCGATATCGAGATTTATTCGATTGATGAGGCTTTTATGGATATGAACGGTATCCGTCTCTTGTGGCATAAATCACTCCGCCAGCTGGCCGATGATATACGCTTGTCCATCTGGCGCGAAACGGGGATCACGGCCTCGGTCGGTATTGCCAATACACGTACGTTGGCCAAGATGGCTTCCGAATCCAACAAACCGGACGGTACGACAGTGATACCGGGGAAACGGATTGAGCATTTTCTGAATGACCTTGCTGTAGCCGATATTCCGGGCATTGGCCGTAACCGGGCGGCCTTGCTACACAAATTTGGCGTCCGCACCGCTCTGGAATTTGTCAGGCTCGGCGATGGCCTGATGCGCCGCTTGCTGGGGCGGTATGGTATGCAGCTTAAACATGAACTGTCAGGATGCCCGGTATTGCCGTTGTTATTGAAGCCGGTATTGCCAAAGAGCGTTGCCCGAACAGCATCGATGGGGCAGGTGACCGGTGATCGGGAAAGACTGATGGCACATGTGAGCTGGCATGTGATGCGGCTGGTCTCCGAACTGGTGGCCAAACACCTGTTGACCCGACGCGTATATCTGTTTCTCACGTTCACTTCATTTGAACGCTGCGGCATATCTTTGTCTCTGGAGGTGCCGAGCAATAGCCTGAAACGGGTGATGTCTGTGATCAAAGAAGGGTTTTGCAGGCTATTCAGTCCGGGGCAGCAATATCGCGGTTGCGGCCTGGTGGCCTTCGATATCAGTCGCGAAGCAACAGTAAACAACGATTTGTTCGGTTTGATGGCGGCTGATACGCGTCAGACCACTCTGATGCTGACGGTGAATGCTATTAACAGGAAATATGGCAACAGGACGCTGTTGCTTGCTGCTGCCAGCCGGGTAAAACAGAAATCAAAACAGCCGCGTTTCCACTACCCGCTTCTGACTGCACGTTAGGCCCCCCTGTTCAGGGTGGCTATATTCACCTCCGGTTCACGTTGAAAAGGGTATAGTATATTTCATCGTCCATGGCCGGAAAACGCTAAGTTATAGCTTGTTCTTTTCTGCGCTTCCTGTTGTCGGATTGGTTGATGTGGCGGCATGTTTTTGACAGATTCCATGCTGATTTGCGACAAAATATGCGATAAAAGGATAAAATCAGACTTGCGCATATGTTTGCTATAGACTACATATAAGATAGATGTTTTTGACCAAACGAAGGAGTTCGTATGGCGACACGGAGTACAAGACAGCATAAAACAACCGATGTGGCAATTGTAGCCGGCATCCGCACGCCGCTGGGAAAGGCATCCGGTGTATTTGATCAACTGAGTGCCGTGGATTTGGGTGTGTTGGCCGTGCGGGAAGCACTGGCACGCTCTCCGGTCAGTCGCGACGATATTGATCAGGTGATTATCGGCAATGTGATTCAGCCGGCTGAAGCAGCCAATGTGGCCCGGGTGATTGCGTTGATGGCCGGAATTCCCCGCTGCGTTCCGGCTCATACCGTGCATCGCAATTGCGCTTCGGGTATGCAGGCGCTTACCGATGCGGCGGAAAAGATTCAACTGGGTCGCGCCGATGTGGTGTTGGCTGGCGGGGTGGAATCGATGACGCACGCGCCACTGTTGTTTCATGATCGCTTTCGCGCCGCTATGGCCAAATTACCCAGAGCCAGAACATTACAGCAGAAGCTGCCTGTGTTGACAGAAATCGCCAAAGTGCCGTGGAAACCGCGCATTGCCTTGTTGGAAGGATTGAATGATCCGACTGTTGGTCTCGGTATGGGCCAGACTGCGGAGATCCTGGCGCGCGAGTTCGGTATTTCGCGCCGGGAACAGGATGAATTCTCGGTTCAAAGCCATCATCGTGCCGCTGCATCGTGGGATGCGGGCTGGTTTGATGATGAGGTGATGCATGTGTTTGCACCACCATCATTTGCTGCAGTACACCGTGACGAGGGAATTCGTGCTGAACAGAGTATGGAGGGGCTGGCTAAATTGAAGCCGGTGTTTGATAAGCCGCTGGGTACGGTCACTGCCGGGAACAGTTCACAGATCACCGATGGTGCGGCCATGCTGATTCTGGCCAGTCGCGAAAAAGCCGAGGCGGAAGGCTGGCCTGTCATGGGTTATCTGCATGACTGGGCCTATGCCGGATGCGATCCGGCTCGCATGGGGCTGGGGCCGGTATTTGCCACGCAAAGATTACTGGTTTCGGCGGGTATAAATATATCCGATCTGGCCAGGATGGAAATCAATGAAGCATTTGCTGTTCAGGTGCTTGCGTGCCTGAAAGCAATGGGGTCGGATGCATTTGCAAACAAAAACCTGGGGGTCGGAAAAGCTGTCGGCGTACCGGAGATGGATGCTCTGAATATGCATGGCGGAGCCGTGGCCTTCGGGCATCCGGTCGGCATGACCGGTGCGCGGTTGGTATTGACCCTGCTCAGACAGTTGCGGGATGACACAGGCGGCGGTTTGGCGGTTGGTACCTTATGCATTGGTGGCGGTCAGGGCGGTGCAGTGCTGGTGGGGAGTGAACCATGCAAGTCGTAACGCTGATTCGTGAAGAGCATACCGCACGCCTGCATTTTGAGCGGGATGATAAGCCGGTCAATGTGCTCGATAAGGCATGTATTGCCGAACTGGAAGTGCATCTGGATGCACTGGAAGCGGAACCTCCCAGGACGTTGGTGCTGGAGAGCGGTAATACCGGCTGTTTTATTGCCGGCGCTGATCTGGATATTATCGAAGCAGTGAGCAGCGTCGATGAAGCCACCAAACTGGCAGAACGTGGCCAGTCATTATGTCGGCGTATTGAAGTGTTGCCGTCGATATCGATTGCGTTGGTCAACGGTGCTTGTATGGGCGGTGGTCTGGAGATAGCGCTGGCCTGTGATTATATCGTGGCGGTGGATGATAAACGCACCCAACTGGCGCTGCCGGAAATTAAAATCGGTATTCACCCCGGTTTCGGCGGGTGTGTGCGATTGCCCAAACGGGTCGGATGGATGCAGGCGGTGGAGATGATTCTCACCGGTCGGGCAGTTGATGCCAGACGCGCCAGACGTATCGGTCTGGCGGCACTGAGTCCGAAGCCTGAGCAACTGGATGCGGCGATTGTTTATCTGGCTAAAAAAGGAAAAGTCACAACACGCAAGTTTAACCCTTGGTGGCTCAAATTGTGGCCGGCACGCCTGCTGCTTTTTCAGCAGGTGGAGAAGAGAACCTATGCGCGTCTGAAACATCTGGATGTTGAATCCGCTTATCCGGCTATTCCGGCAGTCATTGCCCTGTTCAAGGAAATTATCGGCATGTCGGATGGTCTGGCACTGGCGCGTGAGGCGGAATCGCTGGGTCGCATGGCGGTAACACCAACCTGCAAAAATCTGATTCGTGTATTTCATCTCGGCGATACGCTGAAAAAACAGGATGCAGCCAAACGTGGGCGCAAGTCAGTGGCCGGGTTTAAAAAAACAGCGGTGTACGGGGCCGGTGTGATGGGTGGCGGCATTGCCTGGGTGGCATCGAAAACAATGGATGTGGATTTACATGAAGTTGCCGCTGAACCGCTGGCGCGTGGTATGAAGGGAATAGGGCGACTGGCGACCCGCCGGGGGCGTACGGATAGCAAACGAATGAACCGGATCAGACCAGTGCTGGACAGCAGCGGCTTGAATGATGCTGATGTGGTGGTTGAAGCGGTGCTGGAAGAGATCAAAATCAAACGCAAATTGTGGGTTGAAGTCGGTAAACATGTGCCGGCAGAGACGTTACTGTTGTCCAATACCTCATCATTGTCGATTTCAGATATGCAGCATCGGCGAGCCAATGCCGGTCGTATTGCCGGGTTACACTTTTTCAACCCGGCCCCGAAAATGCCGCTGGTTGAAGTCATTGCAGGTGAAAAAACAACGGACGATACACTGGATAAAACCTGTGCACTGGCGGCTTCATGGGGTAAATACCCGATTATCGTAGCGGATCGTCCCGGGTTTTTGATTAATCGCTGTCTGATGCCATACATGGTGGCGGCGCTGAAATTGCTTGAAGCCGGCCAGAAACCGGAGCACATCGATGGCGTGCTGAAGCGATTTGGTATGCCGATGGGTGCGATTGAGCTGGCTGACCGGGTGGGATTGGATATTTGCCATCATGTCGGCGCGCATTTGTCCGAAGCATTCGAGCATCAACAGGCCATGCCTGTTTGGTTTGACCGGATGGTTGAAGCCGGTTTGCTGGGTGCGAAGTCCGGCAAGGGCTTCTTTGTCTATGAAAAAGGTAAGCAGGGTGTTTTGAATCCTGAACTGGGCACTTATTTGCCATCGCACAGGGTGAAGGAACAGGAGTTTGACGCTGACATGGCAGCGTCTGATGATGTGATGACGGCTGCGGATATTGAGAGCGCCTGTCTGATTCCGATGCTGGTAGAAGCATTGCAATGCCTGTCGGAACAGGTGGTGAATGACCCGGAACAGCTTGATGCGGCTTTTGTTTATGGCATCGGGTTTCCCCCATTCCGGGGTGGTTTGCTCCGTTATTTTTCATCATATGATGAAGCTGCACTAGCACAGGAAATCGAATCACTCGGATTGACTGTGCCGGATAATCTGGAGGTCATGCATGAGTTTCAATAAGCACGAGTGTATCGGTCTGAAACAGGCGGAGACGGCAGCATGCCTGTCTGATCTATTGCTGGCTTCACCTCCGGATTTACTGGATAAACCGATGCTGCGGTTTAGAAAGAATGATGGCAGCTGGGAGTCCTGGTCACGGATTCGCGTGCAGCAGGCGGTGCTCAGGGTGGCGGCATGGCTGGAATCGAAAGGCATCAAACCGGGCGACCGGGTCGGTATTCTGGGCCACAACTCACCGGAATGGTTTATTGCCGATTTTGCCATTTTGCGATTGGGAGCGGTGACGGTGCCTGCTTATTTTACTGATCCGCCCGAGGCTGTTCGTTATGTGTTTGATGATGCCGACGTATCGCTGATCTTTGTCGAAGAGGGTGAACAGCAGGATAAGCTGGATGGCATTGATAAACCATTTATCTCCTTTCATGGCGAGTCCGAAAGCATTGCCGCGATTGCGCTGGATGATGGATGGGATAACCGGCTGGAGGCATCGTGTCCGGAGCGCGAGCAACTGGCGACGCTGATTTATACCTCCGGCACAACCGGTTTTCCCAAGGGCGTGATGCTGAGTCACGGTAATTTACTCAGTGATGTGGTGGCTGGCATTAGCGGCGTGCCGATATTTCCCGATGATTTATTCCTGTCTTTTTTGCCTGCTTCTCATGCTTTTGAACGCACCGTCGGCCATTTCCTGCCCACGGCCTGCGGCTCTGAAATCGCCTATGCGGAAGCGGTGACCACGTTGTTGCGAGATATGCCGGAAGTACAGCCGAGCATTATGATTTCCGTGCCGCGCCTGTATGAAAAAATCTATGCCGGCGTACAGGCCAAACTGGCGGCGGGGCCGGGCATCAAACGCAAGCTGTTCAATCTGGCTCAGAGGC